>NZ_JAVXCU010000008.1:30708-57571 GCF_036659295.1 Brevundimonas sp.
TACAACACCATGGGTGTGGCCAAGGCCGGTCTGGAAGCCGCCACCCGCTACATCGCCCGCGATCTCGGCCCCAAGAACATCCGCGTCAACGCCATCTCGGCCGGTGCCATGCGCACCCTGTCGCTGGCCGGTATCTCCGGCGGTCGTGGTCTGCACTCCAAGTCGGCACAGTTCTCGCTGATCAAGGAAGAGACCTCGATGGAGGGCGTCGCCGGTGCGGCCCTGTGGCTGTGCTCGGATCTGGGGCGCTCCACCACGGGTGAAGTGGTTCACGTCGATGCGGGCTTCCACGCTGTGGGCCTGCCGGACGATATGGAAGGCTAAGCCTTCGTTTGTGCTGAGACTCCGCGGCAGCAGGCTTCGATATTGTTGCCGTCGGGGTCCAGCACAAAGGCTCCGTAATAGTCCCCCGCCCCTTCGCGGGGGCCGGGTGCGCCGTGGTCGCGCCCGCCTGCCGCAAGCGCAGCGGCAAAAAAGCGATCAACCATCGCCTTGTCACGCGCCATAAAGGCAATGTGGCTCTGGTTCAGGCCCGCCCTTGATCCCTCGACCCAGTAGGACGGGCGCGTCGTGCCGATCCACAGATAGGGAATGGGCTGTTCGGCACTGTGGCCCAGCAAAAACGATTCCGCTGAGTTGCTATGCGTCTGCAGGCCCAGCGCCTCGGCGACCGCATCGTAAAAACGTCGTGCTGCCGTCAGGTCGGATACAATAATCCCTGTATGGTCAAACATCGTGTCTTGCTGCGGGTTTAAACGCAGCCTCCTCTTTCAGCATCTGCGTTCTCAGCCTAAGCCTTAAGGATGAGATCGTCACATCTGCCACCGCCAGCCTCGTTTTCTGCCGCTCTGGTGGCAACCATTATCGGTTTTGGAGGGACGGTCGCGCTTGTCGTTCAGGCGGGACAGGCGCTCGGGGCCAGCCCGTCGCAGATTATCTCAATGCTGGCAGCACTGGCCATCGGCATTGGTGCGACAGGAGCGGTGCTCAGCTGGCGACTGAAGATGCCTGTCGTGCTGGCATGGTCCACGCCCGGTGCGGCGCTGTTGGCCGCAACCACCGCCGGTTATGACTGGGCGACCGCCGTGGGGGCCTTTGTGCTGGCCGGTCTGATGATGGTGCTGACGGGCCTGATCCCCGTGCTTGGACGGCTGGCGGGACGCATTCCGTCCGGTATTGCGGCGGGCATGCTGGCGGGCGTTTTGCTGCCCTTCTGTCTGAAACTGTTTCAGGCCTTGCCGCTGGATATGGTTCTGATCGCCAGTCTGGTGGCGGTATTTCTGGGCTTTCGGCGGCTGGCTCCGGTCTGGGCCGTGCCTGCGGTTCTGGTCGTTGCCTTTACGGTTCTGGCCGTTCGTGGACAACTGGCCCTGCCGCTGGACAATGGCCTGTTTACCCGTCTTGACCCGACCATGCCGCATCTGGACTGGAAGGCAGCCATCGGGCTGGCTGTGCCGCTTTATCTGGTGACACTGGCCTCGCAGAACCTGCCCGGTCTGGTGGTTTTGAAAAATGCCGGTTACGCGCCGCCCGCCAATAGGCTGATCTTCTGGGGGGGGCTGACCAGCACCCTGATGGCCCCTTTTGGGGCGCACGGGGTCAATCTGGCCGCGATCACCGCCGCCATCTGTACCGATGCCGATGCGCATCCCGATGCCGCCCAGCGCTGGAAGGTCGGGGTGATATATGGCCTGCTCTATCTGTGTGTGGCCGCCTTTATACCGCCGCTGGCGCAGTTGTTCATGGATATGCCGCCGCATATTCTGGCCAGCATTACGGGCCTTGCTCTGATCGCCCCGCTGACGGGGGCCCTGATCACCGTCTTTACCCACGAGAAGGGCCGCGAGGCCGCAATCCTGACCTTTGTGGCCACGGCCTCGGGTTTGGCTCTGTTCGGCGTGGGGTCGGCCTTCTGGGGGCTTGTTGCCGGTTTTGCTGCCCTACTGGTGCTGCGCCGGAACTAGGCCCGCCTTGCGCTTTTACATTTACAGGCTTTCGCCCTTTGCAGACGCATGGCAGCTTGGCATTTGACCAATCACGGTTCAGTCAGCGAGGCGACTATGGCTCACAAGTTTGAAGTCTATCAGGACAAGGCGGGCGAGTTCCGCGTCCGTTTCAAATACAATTCCGAGATCATCTTCTCGACCGAGGGTTATTCGGACAAGTCCGGTGCCAAGCGCGCGATTGAATCGATCAAGAAACACGTCGGCGACGCTCCGATCGAAGAAGTCTGAGCCACCGGTAACAGAACAGAAAAAGGGGCGGTGGATCACATCCACCGCCCCTTTTTTTATTTAGTCTTCGTCGCGTTCGCTGGTCTCGTTCGGGGGAATAATCCGCAGCCAGCCCTCGGAGACTTTGATCTCCGGCGTGGCGGCCTTGGTGAACGGCAGATACCAGGTCGGGCCACCCTCGGCCGGGGTGATTTCCAGCATGTCGTCGGCGCCGAAATTCTGGACGGACTTGACCTTGCCCAGCACCTTGTCATCGGCATCGCGGCCTTCGAGGCCGACCAGATCGGTCAGGTAGAACTCGTCCTCGTCCGGTTCCGGAAGCTGGTCGCGGTGGATATAGAGCTTGCGGCCACGGGCGGCGTCGGCCTCTTCCTTGGTCGTCAGCTCTTTGACCTTGGCCACCAGACCATGTTTGTCGGGACGTGCCGACAGAATGGTCAGCGCCGGATGACCCTTGGCATCCAGCAGCGGGGAATAGGCCTTCAAAGCCTGTGCGTCGGCGGTATAGGCGGTGATCTTCACCTCGCCCTTCACACCGAAGGCGCCACCGATCTGGGCCACCAGAATATAGTTGTCGTCGCTCAAGTCGGGCTCCTTCTCTGCTTGGTCCCTGATAGCAGAAAAGCAGCGCCCTTGCGGACGCTGCCTTCCTTCAAGCACAGGGTTTGACCTGTGAAAGACTTAGGCCTCGGTTGCTTCTTCAGCAGCGGCTTCAACCGGTGCTTCTTCAGCGGCCGGAGCAGCAGCGGCGGCAGCGGCAGCAGCTTCTGCATCAGCCTTGGCAGCAGCTTCAGCTTCTGCACGGTCAGCTTCGCGTTGAGCGCGTTCAGCGACGCGTTCTTGAGCCTTCTTGCCCGGGGTACCCTTGTTCGGGTTGTTGCCCTGGACCCACTTGACCTTTTCGCCAAGCACTTCGTTTTGCGACAGGAAGCGAGCGACGCGGTCGGTCGGCTGAGCGCCCTTGACCAGCCATTCGCTGATGCGTTCGACCTTCAGGGTCACGCGCGGGGTCGCGCCGTCCTTCGGCAGCATCGGGTTGTAGGTGCCAACGCGCTCGAGGAACTTGCCGTCGCGCGGTGCACGGGCGTCAGCAACGACGATGTAGTAGTAAGGACGCTTCTTGGAGCCACCACGGGCCAGACGGATCTTCAGCATTTTAAGTCTCTTTCTAGGAAAGCTTGATCGTTATTTTTTGGGGAAGCCCGGCAGGCCCGGAAGCCCCCCGGGAAGTTGTCCGCCGCCCAGACCCGCCATGCGGTCCTGAAGGGCTTTCAATTCGTCACCGCTAGGCTCGGCCATCTTGCCGCCGCCCAGGGATTTCAGTCGGGTCATGTCGGGGCCACCGCCGCCCATGCCGGGCAGTCCGCCCATCATGGCCGCCATTTTCTGCAGGTTCTTGCCACCGCCCTTGGACAGCGACTTGACCATGTCGGACATCTGGCGGTGCTGTTTCAGCAGACGGTTGATGTCCTGCACGTCGACACCGGCGCCGGCCGCGATGCGCTTTTTACGGCTGGCATTCAGCAGGTCGGGTTTTTTGCGCTCTTGCTTGGTCATCGACGAGATGAGGGCCAGCTGGCGATCGATCAGCTTGTCCGAGACATTGTTGTCGGCCATCTGGTTCTTCAGCTTGGCGACACCCGGAAGCAGACCCATAATGCCCTGCAGACCGCCCATCTTCTTCATCTGGTTCAGCTGGCCGGCGAGATCGTCCAGATCAAACTGGCCCTTGGCCAGCTTGCGGGCCATCTTCTCGGCCTTGGCCTGGTCCAGTTCGCCAGCGGCTTTTTCGACCAGCGCAACAATGTCGCCCTGACCGAGGATACGACCGGCCACGCGGCGGGCATCAAAGGCATCAAGCGCGTCGACTTTTTCACCGGCACCGAGATATTTGATCGGCAGACCGGTAACGGCGCGCATGGACAGCATGGCACCGCCACGACCGTCACCGTCGGCGCGGGTCAGGATCAGACCCGTCAGCGGCAGGCGCTCGTTAAAGGCAGCCGCCGTGCGAACGGCGTCCTGACCGGTCAGGCTGTCGGCAACCAGAAGCGTTTCGACCGGCTTGGCGATGTCGGCCACTTCGGCGACTTCGTTCATCAGGCCTTCGTCGAGCGTGATGCGACCGGCGGTGTCGAGGATCAGGACATCAAAGCCCTGAAGCTTGGCCGATTGCAGGGCGCGGCGCGTGATCTGGACAGCGCTTTCGCCCGCCACGATCGGCAGGGTCGCAACCTCGATCTGCTGGCCCAGCGTGGCCAGCTGTTCCATAGCGGCCGGACGACGGGTGTCCAGCGACGCCATCATCACCTTTTTGCGGTCGAACTTGGTCAGACGCAGGGCCAGCTTGGCCGAGGTGGTGGTCTTACCCGAGCCTTGCAGACCGGCCATCAGGATGACCGCAGGCGGGGTGGCATTGATATTCAGCGGGACCGGCTCTTCGCCGCCCAGCATGTCAACGAGGCCGTCATAGACGATCTTGATGACCTGATCGGCGGGCTTCACCGAACGGATGACTTCCTCGCCCGTCGCCTGTTCCTTGGCGCGGCTGATGAAGTCCTTGACGACCGGCAGAGCGACGTCGGCTTCGAGCAGGGCCACGCGAACTTCGCGCAGGGCCTCTTCGACATCTTTAGCGGACAGCGCACCGCGACCGGTAATCCGGTCAAATACACCTGTCAGCCGCTCGTTCAGAGCATCAAACATTCAAAACCTCAAATCCGTGGCGGTCGTGAAGATCGGCTCCATACGACAACGGCCTCTGTGGACGTAACACGTCGACAGAGGGTTCTCGCCTACCTCGTTCTTTATTGAGAGGGCTACCGGCCGGTCGGCCTACTTGAGCCCGATTAGGGGCACCAAGAACAGTGGCACACTCTGCTATAAAGCTGACGTGTAGGTGGAGACGCGAGGTTCACTTGCGCCGGAAGAGGGTGCTTATGGCCTAATCGAAAGCAAATGTCGAATCCCTGTGGACGAAAAAACCATACGGGGCCTACGAAAACCCGCGCTGCGATCAGAGCCAGCGCGAGCGTTTGAACAGCGCATAAAGCCCGCCGCAAATGACGACCATCAGGGCCAGCGCGAACGGATAGCCGAAGCTCCATTCCAGTTCGGGCATGTGCGCGAAATTCATGCCGTAAATACCGGCAATGGCGGTGGGGGTGGCGAGGATCGCCGCCCATGCGGCCAGTTTGCGCGTGATGACACCCTGACGCTGCTGCTCCAGCAGGTTGGAGACCTCGAACACCGAAGAGACAATGTCGCGCAGACCCGCCGCACGGCTGGAAACCCGCCGTACATGGTCGGCCACATCACGGAAATAGGGCCGTACATCCTTGTCGATGGGCGGAAGCTCCAGCACATGCAGCTTGGTGGCGACGTCCTCCATCGGCCCCAGCAGGCGGCTGAAGCGCACCAGTTGGCGGCGCAGGTGGAACAGGCGGGTAATGTCGGCCCGCGACAGGAAGCGGTCCAGCGCCACCTGCTCCATTTCCAGAACACTGTCCTCGATGGCATCGATGATCGGCATATAGGCGTCGACGATGAAATCCAGCACGCCATGCACGATCAGGTCGGGCCCGTGTCGCAACTGGACCGGCGAGGCCTCAAGTTGTGCGCGCAAGGGCGTATGGCCGCGTGCCGAGCCGTGGCGAATGGTGATGACGTGGTCCGCACCGACAAACAGGTGCGTCTCGCCATACAGGATCTGGTCGCCCTTGCCTTCGGCAGTGCGGGCCACGATGAACAACTCGCTGCCATAGACTTCCAGCTTGGGAATCTGGTGCGCCATCAGCGCATCCTCGACCGCCAGAGGGTGCAGGCCAAAGCGTTCGACGAGGGCTGAAAACTCTTCGTCGGTGGGTTCGTAAAGGCCGATCCACAGGAACTCGCCCTTGGCCAGCGTCAGCCCTTCGCGCGTCAGCGAGGCTTCGCGCACCCGTTTGCCATCGCGGTACACATAGGCAGCAACAACGCTCACACGCCCCTCCTCACGAACCCCACGGACTGCGCCCGTTATCCTGCATACGCCACCGTTCCGAAAACAGAAACGGCTGGCGGAGAAATCCGCCAGCCGCTGGACCGGAAGCCGCAAGGCCTCCGTTCGCTTTTCTGTTCCCGACCTTAGTTGGTTGGGAAGCCGCGTACCTTCAGCAGGGCGGCCACGTCCGGGTTGCGGCCACGGAAGCGACGATAGGCTTCGGCGCGGTCCGTGGTGTTGCCTTCGGCCAGGATGATGGCCTTGTAGCGGGCACCGATGTCCGGATTGAACACGTCGCCGGACTCTTCGAAATAGGCCCAGGTATCGGCGTCCATCACTTCCGACCACAGGTAGGAGTAATAGCCCGCCGAATAGGCGTCCGAAGTGAACAGGTGGTTGAACTGCGGCAGACGGTGACGCATCACGATCTCCTTGGGCATGCCGTAGCGGGCCAGGGAGTCACGCTCGAAGGCGTCGATATCGGTCGGCGGGGTGGTCTGGGTGTGCAGGTCCATATCGACCAGTGCCGACGACAGGTAGGACACCGTCGTATAGCCCTGGTTGAAGGTTGCAGCGGCTTCGACCTTGGCCACCAGTTCCTGCGGCATCGGCTGGCCGGTTTCGACGTGCTTGAGGAAGCGGTCGATGATCGGACGGGTCAGCACCCAGTGCTCGTGAACCTGCGACGGGTACTCGACATAGTCGCGCGGCGTACCGGCCAGAGCCGGATACTTAACCTGCGACGACAGCGAGTGCAGGGCGTGACCGAACTCGTGGAACAGGGTCTCGGCATCGTCCAGCGAGATCAGCAGGGCACCGTTCGGCGCCTTGATGAAGTTGTTGTTGTTCGAGGCCAGAACATTCTTCACGCCGTCATAGGTCGAATAGCCACGATAGCTGGTGGCCCATGCGCCCGAGCGCTTGCCCGAACGGGCGAAGTCATCCGAATAGAACAGGCCGACGCTCGAACCGTCCGACTTGTTGCGCACTTCGAACACTTCGACGTCCGGATGGAAGACCGGCACCGAACCGTCGGTGATCTTGTGGAAGGTGAAGCCGTACAGGCGCTCGGCCATGTAGAAGGCACCCTGCTTCACATTGCCCAGCACGAGGTAGTTTTTCAGCTCGTTCTGGTCGAGGTCGTACTTGGCCTTACGGACCTTCTCTGCATAGTACAGATAGTCCCACGGCTCGATGTCGTGACCGGCGATTGCCTTCATGTCGGCGACTTCTTCGACCACGCGGGCCTTGGCCGGAGCCCAGACGCGGTTCATCAGCTCCATAGCCGCCGCAGGGGTCTTGGCCATGGTGTCCTGCATGCGCCATTCGGCATGGTTCACAAAGCCGAGCAGCTTGGCGCGTTGCTGACGCAGGGCGACGATCTGGGCGATTGTCGCATTGGTGTCATTGGCATCGCCATTGTCGCCACGGTTGACGAAGGCGCGCCAGACTTTTTCGCGCATGGCGCGGTTATCACCAAACGCCAGGAACGGATCGACGCTGGAACGGGTGTTGGTGATGGCCCAACCGGTCAGGTTGTTAGCGCGAGCAGCCGCCGCAGCCGCAGCCTTGTCGCCCGTCGACAGACCCGCCATTTCGGCTTCGTTGGTGACGTGGATCCAGGTCTTTTCGTCTTCGACGACCTTTTGGCCGAAGGTGGTGAAGGCGTTGGACAGGGCCGTGTTGATCTGGCCCAGCTCGGCCTTGCCCGCTGCGTTCAGAGCCGCGCCGTTACGCACAAAGGCGTCGCGCGAACGCTCAGCGATGCGGGTTTGCTCGGCGCTAAGACCGGCAGCCGCCGCCGTATCGGCCACATGCTTGATGCGGGCGAACAGGGCTTCGTTAAAGGTGGTCTCGTCGCTGGCCGCCGACAGCAGCGGCGACATTTCGCGCTCCAGCGTGCGGAACTCGGCCGAACCGATGTTCGAGGTCATCACACCGAACAGGGCCATGGAGCGGCCCAGCGGCTCGCCGGCCATCTGCATGGCGACCGAGGTATTGGCGAAGGTCGCCGGCTCGGGGTTGTTGGCGATGGCGTTGATTTCGGCGCGGCGCAGGTCTATGGCCTCGAGGATGGCTTCGCGCAGCTTAGGCGCGGTGACCTTGTCCCACGGCGGAACGCCTTCATACGGGCCGGTCCAGACCTGCAGCAGTTCGGCCTTAGGGGCCGTCGCCGGCAGAACCGCGCGGGCAATGGCGGCTTCGTTAGCTGTGGTCACGGTGTTCATCACCCCACCCAGATCAGCACCCGTTGCGGCACAGCCGCTCAGTGCAAACAGGCTCGCGCCCCCGATAAGAAGATGGCGTCTATGCATCCGGTCACTCCCAACCTGATAAATCCGTCACCAATGTTGCATGCAACTCTGGTGTTTCCGGCCTTGGTGTAATGCGAAGTGATGGACGGCGAAACCCTTGAGGGCTAAAGGCCGCATATGGCGATAGGCGTTTTTGACTCCGGCGTGGGCGGTTTGACCGTTCACCGTGAACTTGTTTCGCGCTTTCCAGAGCGTGATTTCATCTATCTGGGCGATCAGGCCCACGCCCCGTATGGCGGGCGTGATGGCGAGGATATCGTCAACCTGACGCGCGCGGGTTGCGAGACCCTGTTCCGTGCGGGGGCCTCGGTTGTGGTGCTGGCGTGCAATACCGCCTCGGCCATTGCCCTGCGCCGTTTGCAACAGACGTGGATTCCGGCCTTTTCCAAGGAAATGGGCCGCCCGCTGAACGTGCTGGGCATTATCGTGCCGACCATCGAAGCGGCCACCGGCCTGCCCTGGTCTTTTGAAGCCGAGCGCGAAGGCCGTCTGGAAGGCCACAAAAAAGAATCTATCGATATCACCGGCGTGTTCTGCACCGCCGCGACGGCCATGAGCCGTGTCTATGAAATCGAAATCGACAAGCGCCGCGAGGATTTGGCCGTCTTTACCGAGGCATGTCCGGGTCTGGCGGGCCTGATCGAGCTGGGTGCGCCGGAAGACGAGCTGCGCGTGGTTGTGCGCGACCATGTCGATGCCCTGCGCCGCCGCATCGGCCGCCACCCTGACAAGGCGATCTTGGGCTGCACCCATTATGAAATCGTCGCCGACCTGTTTGCCGGGGCCCTGCCCGACGGTGTGCAGGTCATCAGCCAGCCCAAGGCTGTGGCCGATGCGCTGGAACGCTATTTCGACCGCCATCCGGAATATGATCTGGGTAACAGCCAGCGCCGCGATTTCCTGACCACCGGCCAGCCCGGCCCGCAGTCGGACCTGATCGCCCAGTTCTGGGGTGCGCCGCTGAGCTTTAGCGCCGCCTAACCGCCAAAGCCGGAGGCACCGGATTTCTGGCGGGCCCAGTAGTCGCCACCGCTGGACGGCTTGAACATGGTTCGCACCACGCCGCGCTTGTCCACAACGGCAAAGGTGTTGGTGCGCGCCTGATAGATCAGCACATCGCCATTGGGCCGCGAGACCTTTTCGGCATCGGCTGGCGGGCGGCTGGTAAAGGCCTTGGCCTTGGCCAGATAATCCTCGGCACTGGTGGCCGCGAAGTCAGGTCCATTGCGTTCGAACAGGCGTATCGCCTTGGCATCTGCGCTCTCGCGGCGGTTTGAGGTCAGGACACCTGCGGCCTGAACGGGTGGCCCGCTGCTTTCAAGGGGCAGGCTCGCCGCCGGTTGCGGGGATAGAGCCTGCGCGGGTGCAGCTTGAGACTGTTCACGCGGACGGGTTTGCACCGCCGAGCCGCCATTGTCGCAGGCGGCCAGACCCGCCATGAGCGCCAAAAGCAATCCTGTGCGCTTTTTCATCCAAGCCTCCATTTGGATAACGTTGATATTCAATAAGCGCACATCGTTCTTTATGGCAACGCTTGTGGCATTAGCGACGTCTCGACGCGGTCATCATTGCCGGATAAACCTGTGCTTATGAGCCAGACCTCCCTTATCGGCCCCTCCCTGTCCGGTCGCCGGATTCTGTTGATTATTGGCGGCGGTATTGCGGCCTATAAATCGCTGGAACTGATCCGCCTGATCACCAAGTCAGGCGGCGAGGTGATGACCGTGCTGACCCGTGCGGGTGCCGAGTTTGTCACCCCCATGACGCTGGCGGCCCTCAGCGGCCATCCGGTGCGGCAAGACCTGTTCATGCCCGAGGACGAGACGGCCATGGGCCATATCGAACTGTCGCGCTGGGCCGATCTGGTTGTGGTGGCCCCTGCCACAGCCGGACTGATTGCCAAGGCCGCCAACGGGATGGCCGACGATCTGGCCTCGACCACCCTTTTGGCCACCGACAAGAAGACCCTGTGGGCCCCCGCCATGAATGTGCGCATGTGGGAACATCCTGCGGTTCAGGCCAATGTCGCAACGCTCAAAAGCTTTACCGGCTTCCAGCGCGCCGCCTTTGTCGGTCCCGACGAGGGTATCATGGCGTGCGACGAGTTCGGACTTGGCCGCATGGCCGAACCCGAAGCGATTTTCAAAGCCATTGCCGCCGAACTGGACCCTGCTGCGCGCCCGCTGTCGGGACGCAAGGTGGTGATTACGGCAGGCCCCACCTTTGAGGCCATTGATCCGGTGCGCGGGCTGACCAACCGGTCCAGCGGCAAACAGGGCTATGCCATTGCCCAGGCGCTGGCCGATCTGGGAGCCGAGGTGACCCTGGTGTCCGGCCCTGTGTTTCTGGATGCCCCGCAGGGTGTGCGCCGTATCAATGTCGAGGCGGCCACCGAGATGCAGGCGGCGGTCGAGGCCGAAATGGCCGCCCACAGCGTCGATGTCGCCATTATGAGCGCCGCCGTGGCCGACTGGCGCGTCGACAATGTCGCCACCGGAAAGATCAAGAAGGCGCCCGGCGGGGCCCCTGCCCTGCATCTGATCGAGAACCCCGACATTCTGGCCGCCGTGTCCAAATCGGGTCCGTTGCGTCCCAAACTGGTGATCGGATTTGCTGCCGAAACCTCGGACCTCGAGGCTAATGCCCGCGCCAAGCTGTCGCGCAAGGGATGTGACTGGATCGTCGGCAATGATGTCAGTCAGGATGTTTTCGGCTCTGATGCCAATGCCGTCATCCTGTTTACCCGCGACAGTGCCGAAAGCTGGGAACGCCAGTCCAAGCGCGATATTGCCCGTCGCCTCGCCCAACATATCACCCGCCATTTCAAGGCCCATCCGTAATGACCACCTTGCGTATCTCGCCCCTGCCCCATGCCGAAGGTCTGGCCATGCCAGCCTATGAAACACCGGGGTCGGCCGGAATGGACCTGCGGGCGGCCATTGGCGAGGACGAGGTGCTGACCTTGCAACCCGGTGCACGGGCGCTGGTGCCGACCGGCCTGAAGATCGCGCTGGAACAGGGTTTCGAGGCGCAGGTACGGCCGCGTTCGGGTCTGGCGCTGAAGCACGGCATCACCACGCTGAACTCGCCCGGCACCATCGACAGCGACTATCGCGGCGAACTGGGCGTTATCCTGATCAATCACGGCCAGCAGGCTTTCGAGATCAAGCGCGGCGAGCGTATCGCCCAGATGGTCATTGCCCGTCACGAACAGGCTGTGATTTCCGTCGTGTCCTCTCTGGACGAGACGGAGCGTGGTGAAGGCGGCTTTGGCTCTACCGGCCGATAAGGCCTAGACGCTGGATGTGGGGGCTGGCGGTGTAATCTCGCGCCGCAGCACCCGCTCGCGCCACGCCGTATAAAGACCGCTGGCCGCGATCAGGGCCGCGCCGCACAGGGTGGCAAAGGTGGGCACGTCGCTCATCATCACCCAGCCCAGCACCAGCGCTCCGCCCATTTGCAGATAGTCCAGCGGGGCCAGCACCGATACCGGCGCATGTTGCAGGGACGTGGTCATCAGCAGTTGCGCCACCCCCCCTGCAAGTCCTCCCATGGCCAGAATGGCAAAGACGGTCAGCGTATGGCTGTGGCTGTCGAACAGTGAATAGATACCGCCCGCCAACGCGCAGGCGACAAAGAACCAGAACACTATCGAGGTCACGCTCTCGGTCTTGCCCAACTGGCGCAAGGTCACGGTGACGGAGGCTGCGATAAAGGCTCCACCCAGCGCGAACAGCAGGCCGCCCAGTGGCGGTGCGCCCTCCAGCCCCGGTCGCATCACCACCACCACACCGAGGAAACCCAGCGCAATGGCGGCCCAGCGGTGATGTCCGACCTTTTCCTTGAGGAAAACGATCGACAACAGGGTGGCAAAGATCGGCGCGGTAAAGCCGATGGTGATGGCATCGGCCAGCGTCAGATGGCGCAGGCCCTCGAAGATCAAAAAGATGCCCGACACACCCAACGCACAGCGCCAGACATGAACCATGGGGCGTTTGGTCTTGATCGCATCAAGACCGGTGCCTTTGCTCATGATCCACAAAATAACCACCGGCAGCCCGAACAGGGAGCGGTAGAAGACCATCTCGCCTGCAGACACAGGTTCCAGATCGGCCGCCCATTTCATAGAGGCGGTCATCAATGAAAAACTGAGAGCGGAAAACACTCTCAGCATCATGCCGTAACTGGTGCCCTGCGGGCGGGTCTGGCGGATCATGCTCTGGGCTTAGGCCGGATCAGGCCTGACGGAAACCCAGAACATCCTGCATGTCGTAAAGACCGGCGGGACGCGAACGCACCCACGCCGCTGCCGCGACCGCGCCCTTGGCAAACAGGCTGCGATCAATGGCCGAATGCGACAGGGTCAGCACTTCGTCATCGGAAGCAAACATCACCGAATGCTCGCCGATAATACCGCCGCCACGAATGACGGAAAACCCGATATTGCCGGCCTCGCGCGGGTCTTGGACGCCGTCATAGGGTTTGGTGCGCACATCGACCAGATCCACATGACGGCCCTCGGCTGCGGCCTCGCCCAGCATCAGGGCGGTGCCCGAGGGGCTGTCCACCTTGCGGCGGTGATGGGCCTCGGTGATCTCGATATCCCAGTCCGTGCCATCCAGACGCTGGGCGGCATTGCGCACCAGACCGATCAGCATGTTCACGCCCAGCGAGAAATTGCCGCTCTTGACGATGGCAATCTTCTCGGCGGCCTGTTCAAGCTCGGCTTCCTGTTCGACGCTGAGACCGGTCGAACCGATCACCAGAGCCGGACCACCGGCGGCGGCGCAGGCCTTGGCCAGTGCCACCGAGGATTCCGGAGTCGAGAAGTCGATAATCACATCGCACAGATGCAGATCGACGGCATCGCCACGGTCAAAGCGGGCCGCGACCACCACATCAGAACGGGCATCCAGAACATTGGAGACCGCACGACCCATGCGACCGCGATAGCCGGAAATACCGGCGTGGAAAATTTCAGTCACGCCGCGTCTTCTTTCGAACCGTCTGTCTCGCCGCCCATCATATCGGCCCAGAAGCGTTTGGCCTTGCCAGCAAAGCTGGTGTTACGCGGGGTTTGTTTCTCGCCCAGAGAATCTGACAGCTCTTGCAGCAGTTCCTTCTGGCGCGCGGTCAGATCGGTCGGGGTTTCGACGAACAGTTCCACCACCAGATCACCGCGGGTGCGGCCGTTCAGGTGCGGCATGCCCTTGCCCTTGATGCGGACGGTCTTGCCCGTCTGCGATCCGGCAGGGACCTCTACGGACTGTCGGCATGCCCCGTCACACGAGGTCGAGACTAGGCACGGGGCCTCGATCGCGCCACCCAGAGCCGCCACGGTCATCGGCACGGGCACAGTGACCAGCAGGTCCAGATTGTCGCGCTCGAACAGTTCGTGGCTCTTGACGGAAATAAACACATAGAGGTCGCCACGCGGGCCGCCGCGTTGTCCGGCCTCGCCTTCGCCCGTCAGGCGGATACGCGAGCCGTCATCGACGCCGGCCGGAATCTTGAGCGACAGGCGGCGGGTGCGGCGCACCTGACCCTGACCACGGCATTCGGGGCAAGGATCGGAAATCATCTCGCCCGAACCGCCACAGCGCGGGCAGGTCCGTTCGACCTGGAAGAAGCCGTTGGCCTGACGCACACGACCAGCGCCACCACAGGTGGAGCAGATGGTCGGCTTGCTGCCCGCCTTGGCACCGGAACCGTCGCACGGTTCGCAGCTCAGTGTGGTCGGGACAGCGATTTCCAGCTCGGCGCCCTGATAGGCCTGCTCGAGCGTGATCTCCATGTCATAGCGCAGGTCCGAGCCACGGCGCGGGCCATGGTTGGCACGGCCACCGCCGCGTCCGCCAAAGGCATCGCCGAACGCGTCGCCAAAGACCTGACTGAAGATGTCGTTGATATCGTGGAAGCCCTGGCCGCCGCCTTGGCCAAACGGGTTGCCGCCACCGGCACCACCGTTCACACCGGCATGGCCGAAACGGTCATAGGCGGCGCGCTTGTCGTCATCCGACAGCACCGAATAGGCTTCGGAAAGTTCTTTGAACAGCGCCACAGATTCCTCGGAGCCGCCGTTGCGGTCTGGGTGGTGCTGCATAGCCAGTTTGCGATACGCAACCTTGAGGCCGGCGGCATCAATCGTCCGCTCGACGCCCAGGATCTCGTAATAGTCACGTTGCGCCATGTGGCGTTCGTCCTCTTACCTTTTCCCGCCACGTTGCAGGTAAAATCAAAAACCTTAACAACGCGGATGACCCGACTGACATTGGAAGCCGGAGCCTGTGATGCAAGTCTTATGAAATGGCCCCGCCTGCCGTCAGGCAAACGGGGCCGCTTCATGTTCTAAAGCCCTGACTTAGGACTTCTTGTCGTCGTCGACCGAAGAAACTTCCTCGAACTCGGCATCGACCACGCCGTCATCTGCCGGTTGTTCGGCAGCGCCAGCATCAGCCTGTTGCGAGGCATACATGGCCTCGCCCAGCTTCATCGCAGCCTGCGACAGAGCATTGGTCTTCTCGCGGATGGCTTCCGGATCGGTGCCTTCCTTGGCCGACTTCAGCTCGTCGACAGCGGTCTGGATGGTGGTCTTGGTGGCTTCGTCCACCTTGTCACCGTGTTCGGCCAGAGCTTTCTCGGTCGAGTGGACCAGAGCGTCGGCCGAGTTGACGGCTTCCACCAGTTCCTTGCGGGCCTTGTCGGCTGCGGCGTTAGCCTCGGCTTCCTTGACCATCTGCTCGATGTCCGCATCCGACAGACCGCCATTGGCCTGAATACGGATCGAGTGCTCCTTGTTCGACGCCTTGTCCTTGGCCGTGACGTGCACGATGCCGTTGGCGTCGATGTCGAAAGCGACCTCGATCTGCGGCATGCCGCGCGGTGCGGGCGGAATGCCCATCAGGTCGAACTGGCCAAGGATCTTGTTGTCCGAAGCCATCGGGCGTTCGCCCTGGAACACGCGGATCGTCACAGCCGACTGGTTGTCTTCGGCGGTCGAGAAGACCTGCGCCTTCTTGGTCGGGATCGTGGTGTTGCGCTCGATCAGCGGGGTGAACACGCCACCCAGAGTCTCGATGCCCAGCGTCAGCGGGGTCACGTCCAGCAGCAGCACGTCCTTGACGTCGCCTTGCAGAACGCCCGCTTGAACAGCCGCACCCAGAGCCACAACCTCGTCAGGGTTCACACCCTTGTGCGGTTCCTTGCCGAAGTATTTCTTCACCGCTTCCTGCACGGCAGGCATGCGGGTCATACCACCGACCAGAACGACTTCGTCGATGTCCGAAGCCTTCAGGCCAGCATCGGCCAGAGCCTTTTTGCACGGCTCGATGGTGCGGGCGACCAGGTCTTCGACCAGGGCTTCCAGCTTGGCACGCGACAGCTTGATGTTCAGGTGCAGCGGGCCCGAAGCGTTCATGGTGATGAACGGAAGGTTGACCTCGTACTGGGTAGTCGAGGACAGTTCCTTCTTGGCCTTTTCGGCCTCTTCTTTCAGGCGCTGCAGGGCCAGCTTGTCGCCGCGCAGGTCGACGCCCTGTTCCTTTTTGAATTCGTCGGCGAGGTAATCGACCAGACGCATGTCGAAGTCTTCACCGCCGAGGAAGGTGTCGCCATTGGTCGACTTCACTTCAAAGACGCCATCGCCGATCTCGAGGATCGAGACGTCGAAGGTACCACCGCCGAGGTCGTAAACGGCGATCTTCTGACCTTCGTTCTTGTCCAGACCATAGGCCAGAGCGGCTGCGGTCGGCTCGTTGATGATGCGCAGGACTTCAAGGCCGGCAACCTTGCCTGCATCCTTGGTGGCCTGACGCTGGGCGTCGTTGAAATAGGCCGGAACGGTGATGACGGCCTGGGTGACGGTTTCACCCAGATAAGCCTCGGCGGCTTCCTTCATCTTAATCAGCGTGTAGGCCGAAATCTGTTGCGGCGAGTAGTCCTTGCCGTGGGCCTTGACCCAGGCGTCGCCGTTCGGGCCCTTCGTGATTTCGAAAGGCACCATCTTCTTGTCCTTGGCGACCACGGGGTCAGCGAAGGTGCGGCCGATCAGGCGCTTGATAGCAAAGAAGGTGTTCGACGGGTTGGTGACAGCCTGACGCTTGGCGGGCTGACCCACCAGAACTTCGCCGCTGTCCTGAATCGCGACCACCGACGGGGTGGTACGGGCGCCTTCAGCGTTTTCGATAACCTTCGGGTTGCTGCCGTCCATGACGGCGACGCACGAGTTGGTGGTACCGAGGTCGATGCCGATAATCTTGGCCATGGCCTTGTTTTACACTCCTTGCGGCGGGCGATGCGGCGGCCTTGATAAAGCGCCGCGCGTGACCGCCCCCATTGGGCTAGAGACGCCGCTCCGGCAAGTCCGGATTGGCGGGTGATTGGGTCAGGGCGCTTCCATCAACAGTTCTGAGAACAGAAACCGTAGCTGGAACCACCCCTTTCGTGATCGGATATGGGAAAGTCCCTAGCCGCTGCAAGGGCTTGTTGCACACTGATTGCGATTTATGTGACTTGTCCGGCATAGCGGCGGGTCCACACAGGCCGCGCACACACCGTTGAGGCGGGCTATAAGGCCTGTATGGCTGATTTTCCATCCCCGCCTGCGCCCGTGCCGACCGGACTGGACGGGTTTTTATTGTGGCCGGAATTGTTGACATTAGAGCAGCAAAAACAAATCGTTGATCATGTACGACAAGCCGTCCGGCTCGCGCCCCTGTATCGGCCGGTCACGCCCGGCGGGCGACCTTTTTCGGTCAGGATGAGCAATTGGGGGCCTTTGGGCTGGGTCTCCGACAAGAACGGCTACCGGTATCAGCCCCTGCACCCGCAAACGAACCAGCCATGGCCCCCACTGCCCGCGCTTTTGCTGGATATCTGGCGCGCGACGGCAAACCACCCACGCCTCCCCGATGCCTGTTTGATTAATTTCTATGATGCCGAGGCCAGAATGGGTCTGCATCAGGACAAGGACGAAGCGGATTTTTCTGCGCCCGTCTTGTCAATCTCGCTGGGGGACAGTGCGATCTTCCGTTACGCGCCTGCCGGTGATGGCCCCAGTCGTACCGTCAAACTGTCTTCGGGGGATGTCTGCGTGCTGGGCGGCAAGGCGCGACTGGCTCGTCACGGGATCGACCGTATTCTCGACGGTACGTCACAACTGCTGCCGCGTGGCGGGCGGATCAACCTGACGATGCGGGTGGCGCAATAGGGTTTGCCGTGTCCTGCGCTTCGTGTTCACACTGGAGGCTGCAGGGAGGACACCACCATGACCATCATCACCGGCCCCGAAGGTTTAAGCCCCGACCAGATCCGGCCCAGCCGCCGCAGTCTGGGCGTACTGGTGGCCGCAGGGGCCAGCTTTGCCGCCTATGCCCCCGCCGCGCTGGGTCAGGACGTCAGCCCGATCCACACCACGGACGAAGGTCTGGTCACATCGCAAGTGTCCTATCCTTCGGCAGAGGGTTTTGCGCTTCCCGCCTATGTGGCGCGGCCCGCCGGAAATGGCCCCTACCCTGTTGTGATCGTGGTGTCGGAGATTTTCGGCATCCACGAATATATCCGCGACACCTGCCGCAGACTGGCCCATGCGGGCTATGTCGCCATCGCGCCCGCCTTTTTCGTGCGCGCGGGTGATCCCGCACCGCTGTCGGACATGCAGGCCGTCATGGCCATTGTCGCACAGGCTGGGTACGAACAGGTCATGGGTGACATCCAGGCCAGTCTGGACTGGCTGGCGACACAGCCTTTTGCCGACAGTTCCAAGGTCGGCATTACCGGCTTTTGCTGGGGTGGCAAGGTGGTGTGGCAAGCTGCCGCCCGCTTTGCGCCCATCAAGGCCGGTGTAGCCTGGTATGGCCGCCTAAGCCCCGCCGCCACGGCCACCGAGGCGCAGGTTGAGGGTGGTCGGCCATGGCCGATTGATCTGGCCGGTGATCTGAAATCACCCGTCATCGGTCTTTATGGCGATCAGGACGGCGGCATTCCCAATAATACGGTGCGGGCCATGAATGATGCCTTGGGCGAGGCGGGCCAGACCGATAGCCACATCACCCTGTTCGAGGGGGCCCCGCACGGCTTCCACGCCGATTACCGGCCCATGTATCGCAAGCAGGCCGCCGAAGCGGGCCAGCAGATGATGCTCAGCCATTTCAAACGCTGGCTCTGACGTCAAAAAGGCCCGCATCCGGTAAGGACAGCGGGCCTTTCTTAATCCAGACGCCGAAAGCCTCAGGCTTTTTCGTCGAGGTTCTCGCCGGTGCGGTTGGAACCGCCCGTATAGCCCGCACCCGAACCCTTGGCGGCCACAACCACCATGGCGGCACGAACAGTGCGGCCAAACAGGGCATAGCCCGGCTGCAGGGTCATGATGACCGAACCGCCCGGCACTGTGTCCGAAGGCTGTTCCATCATGGCCTGATGCAGGTGCGGGTCGAACACCTCGCCGGCCTCGGGGGCCACGCGCACAAGGTTATTGTTCTCGAAGGCCGTCAGCAGCGATTTCTGTACCAGTTCCAGACCGGTCACCAGACTGGCGGTTGCACCGTCCGTTTCCTTGGGCGCAGCCTGCAAGGCACGCTCGAGGTTGTCGGCAACGCCCAGCAGATCCTTGGCAAAGCGCTGGATCGCATAGGCGCGGGCATCATTGGCCTGGGTTTCGGCACGGCGCTTGGTGTTTTCAACCTCTGCCGTCGCGCGCAGGGCGCGGTCGCGCCACTGGTCGCGCTCGGCAATCAGGGCATCAACAACTTCCATACCTTCGTCATTGGCCATCTCGACAGCATCAGCAGCTTCGTTGATGTCCTGCTCGAGTTGGTCCCGGGTCTCTTCGTTATGATCCGTCACGTTTCCTGTCCGTCCAGAATCCGCCCGAGCACCCTGGCGGTATAGTCCACCAACGGAATGACACGGGCATAGTTCAGTCGTGCGGGTCCTATCACGCCTATCGCGCCAAGGACACGCTGTCTGCCCGACATATAGGGTGCCGCGATCACTGCGGAACCCGATAATGAAAATAGTCTTGTTTCCGCACCGATATAGATGCGTACGCCCTGCGCCTCGCCGACATCGTCCAGCAGGCCGATAAGCTGCTCTTTTTGCTCCAGATCGTCGAACAGGACACGCACCCGTTCCAGATCTTCGCTGGCACGGGCATCCTGAAGCAGATTGCCGCGCCCGCGCACGATCAAACTGCGGTCGCGCTCCCCGGCACCGGTCCATGCGGCCAGACCCTGCTCCACCAGACGGGCTGCGGCCTCGTCCAGATCACGGCGCGCCGTATCCACCTCGGTACGCATTTCCTGACGGGCATCGACCAAGGAGCGTCCCTTCAGCCGATGGTTCAGAAAATTGGAGGCTTCCTGAAGGGTCGAGGGGGTTACACCGGCGCTAAGCGGCATCAGGCGGTTTTCCACCGTGCCGTCATCGGCCACCAGAACCGCCAGCGCCTGATCGCTGCCCAGCGCGACAAACTCGACATGGCGCACGCCCGCCTCGCGTACCGGCGAGGCGACAATCCCTGCCCCGCCCGCCAAGCCAGACAGCAGAGACGATGCCGTCTCCAAAGCTTCTTCGACATTGGCACCGTGGCTGTGGCCCATTCCAGCCAGACGGGTATCGATTTCGCGCCGTTCCTCCTGACCGATATCACCCACTTCCAGAAGACCATCGACAAACAGGCGAAGCCCCGCATGGGTCGGCGCACGGCCCGCAGACGTATGCGGCGAAGCCAGAAGCCCCGCCAGTGTCAGCTGCTGCATGGTGTTGCGGATCGAGGCCGAAGACAGTTGCACCCCTGCCTTCTGGATCGCGTGCGACCCCACCGGCTCGCCCGTTTCCAGATAGGTTTCAACCACACGCCGGAAGATATCGCGGGCGCGGGTATCAAGGGTGGCAAGACCCGCAGACGGGTAAAGCAGGCTCATGGGCAAGGCACCACGGTTGAAACAATGCGCACAAATGCGCGGGCGGCATGGACGCGCCCCTTCTTATTCAGGATAAGCAGGCATCACCGCCGCGCAAGGCGCTGCATCCCTATAACTGCAATCTTCGAGGCTCCCCATGCGTCCATCCGAGCGCACCCCCGACCAGATGCGTCATGTGACGCTGGAAACCGGCGTCACCCGCTATGCCGAAGGCTCGTGCATGGTCAGCTTTGGCCATACCAAGGTGCTGGTCACCGCCTCGGTCGATGAAAAAGTCCCCGGCTGGATGCGTAATTCCGGCAAGGGCTGGGTGACGGCTGAATACGGCATGCTGCCGCGCGCCACCCATACCCGTGGTCGCCGCGAGGCCGCCGCCGGCAAGCAGTCGGGCCGCACGCAGGAAATCCAGCGCCTGATCGGCCGCTCCTTGCGCGCCGTGGTGGATCTGGAAAAACTGGGTGAGCGCCAGATTGTCATCGACTGTGACGTCATTCAGGCCGATGGCGGCACCCGCACCGCCTCGATCACCGGTGCCTATGTGGCTCTGGCCATCGCCGTGAAGGGTCTGGTCGAAAAGGGGGTCATCAGCGAAAACCCGATCGTCGATCAGGTGGCCGCAGTATCGTGCGGTATCTTCAATGACGTCGCCGTTCTGGACCTTGATTACGACGAGGATTCCACCGCCGAGGCCGACAGCAACTATGTGCTGACCGGCGATGGCAACATTGTCGAGATCCAAGCGACCGGCGAAAAGCGCGGCTTCTCGCGCGGCGAGTTCGACCAGTTGTTCGCCTTGGCCGAAAAGGGCTGTGTCGAGTTGTTCGAGCTGCAAAAAGCGGCAGTCGCTGCGGCCTGATAGACCAGAATGCGGGGCCGGCTTCTTTGGCCCCGCATTCACTTTTTTCGGAACCGGCTCCATACGCCGGAGCTTCCTTAGGATGACCCAAGGAGGAAACTGTATGGCTTACAAGATGCGTAGCCTGTGGCTCGCCGCGGCCCTGATCGTGCCCCTGGCGGCCTGTAATCCGGCCAGCCCCCCTTCTGATCCCACGCCCGTCCCTGTGGTTCCCCCCACAACGCCCGCCTCGGCCTCTGTGGCGGCGACCGTGGCGGTGCAAGCCGCCAATCCCGATCTGTCACCGCAGGGCCAGCCGCTGGAACAGCCGATCAGCTGCCGCGAGGAACTGGGTGATCCTGCCGCCAAACGGCTGGTTGAACGCTGCATCGCCGTTAGCCCCGCCACGCGCCCGCCCTGTAACGCGGCGAACCCCTGCATGATGATTCAAGACGAGATCAAACGCGGTTGCGATTTCTTTGGTCCCGACGAGAAGCCCGCAGAGTGTTCCGCCTAGAGCCTGCACCTTGAAGCTACCCACAAAGAAAAACCCCGCCGGATTGCTCCGGCGGGGTTCTTTATTCAGCGCGAGGGCTAAATATTAGTCGCGACGCGGACGGCGCGGGCCGCGATCGCGGTCACCACCTTCACGCTTCGGACGACCGCCGGTGTCTTCCGACAGCGGGCCTTCGCCACGCTCGGCGCGCTCGGCATTGATCTTGTCCGTCAGGTCTTCACCCGTGGCCTGATCAACAACCTTCATCGACAGCTTGGTCTTGCCGCGATCGTCGAAGCCGAGGAATTTGACCTTGACCTCTTGGCCTTCGGACACGACGTCAGCCGGATTGGCAACGCGTTCCAGAGCCATTTGCGACACGTGAACCAGACCGTCACGGGCACCGAAGAAGTTCACGAAGGCACCGAAGTCGACAACCTTCACAACCTTACCGGTGTAGATGGTGCCCAGTTCCGGCTCTGCGGCGATGGAGTTGATCCAGTCGCGTGCAGCTTCGATCTTTTCTTGTTCGTTGGCAGCGATCTTGATCGTGCCATCGTCGGCGATGTCAATCTTGGCGCCGGTCTTTTCCACGATCTCGCGGATGACCTTGCCGCCCGAACCGATCACTTCGCGGATCTTGTCGACAGCGATCTTGATCGACTCGATCTTCGGAGCGAACTCGCCCAGCTCGGTGCGCGGTGCGTCCATGGCCTTCGACATTTCGTCGAGGATGTGCAGACGACCGGCCGAAGCCTGCGTCAGGGCCTGCTCCATGATCTCCTTGGTGATGCCAGCGACCTTGATGTCCATCTGCAGGCTGGTGATGCCTTCCGACGTACCGGCAACCTTGAAGTCCATGTCGCCCAGGTGATCTTCGTCACCCAGGATGTCCGACAGAATGGCGAACTCGCCCGACGGCTCCAGGATCAGACCCATGGCGATACCCGACACCGGACGGATCAGCGGAACGCCCGCATCCATCAGGGCCAGCGACGAACCGCAGACGGTTGCCATCGAGGACGAGCCGTTCGACTCGGTGATCTCGGACACCAGACGGATGGTGTACGGGAAGTCTTCCTTGGCCGGCAGCATCGGACGGATGGCGCGCCATGCCAGCTTGCCGTGACCGATTTCGCGGCGACCCGGCGAGCCCATGCGGCCAGCTTCACCTACCGAGTATGGCGGGAAGTTGTAGTGCAGCAGGAAGCTTTCTTTGTAGGTGCCGGTCAGGCTGTCGATGTACTGCTCGTCTTCGCCGGTGCCGAGGGTGGCAACGACCAGAGCTTGAGTTTCACCGCGCGTGAACAGCGACGAACCGTGGGTGCGCGGCAGGACGCCGACTTCCGACACGATGGCGCGGACCTTATCCAGAGCGCGGCCGTCAACACGGTGTGCGTTCTCGATGATGTCGCGACGCAGGACGTCGGCTTCACATTCCTTGAAGGCCGCCGAGAATTTGGACGAGTCAACGCCGTCCGGGTTCTCTTCGGTCTTCAGCAGAGCTTCGGCAGCCTTCTTCTTGGCTGCGTCAACGCCCGAGCGACGCTCGTACTTGCCCGGATGCGCATAGGCAGCCTTGATGTCTTCGCCGACCAGTTTCTTGATCGAGGCGACGACGTCCGAATGGTCTTCGGCCTGGAAGTCGAACGGCTCCTTGGCAGCGTGCTCGGCCAGTTCGATGATGGCGTCGATGACCGGCTGCATGCCCGCATGGGCAAACATCAGGGCTTCGAGCATCTTCTCTTCCGAAAGCTCCTTGGCTTCGGATTCGACCATCATCAGAGCGTCCGAGGTACCAGCGACCACCAGATCGAGGTCCGAAACCGCAGTCTGTTCGGTGGTCGGGTTCAGAACCAGCTCACCGTCGATCATGGCAACGCGAGCGGCGCCGATCGGACCCATGAACGGTACACCCGAAATGGTCAGAGCAGCCGAAGCGGCGACCATGCCCAGGATGTCCGGATCGTTTTCAAGGTCGTGCTGCAGAACGGTGATGACGACCTGCGTCTCGTTCTTGAAGCCCTTGACGAACAGCGGACGGATCGGACGGTCGATCAGGCGCGAAACCAGGGTTTCTTTTTCCGACGGACGGCCTTCACGCTTGAAGTAGCCACCCGGGATCTTGCCGGCTGCGAAAGTCTTTTCTTGGTAGTTTACGGTCAGCGGGAAGAAGTCGAGACCCGGCTTCGGCTGACGGCCATAAACGACGGTGGCCAGAACAACGGTCTCGCCGTAGGTCGCCAGCACAGCACCGTCAGCCTGACGGGCGATGCGACCGGTTTCCAGCGTCAGCGGGCGGCCTGCCCACTCGATCGTCTTACGTTTGATGTCGAACATATTTCTTCTTTCGTCTCCCGCGGGCGTATTCCCGTCGGGGGTGTGCGGAGCCTCAGGGCGTTCAGTCCTTCGGTCCCCGTTTTATCCGGTGATGCCTTCACCGCCGGATGGTGAAAAGGGCCATGATTTCGGCCCCCGCTTCGGTTGCGCCGTGACGTCCCGCGGCGCTCGGGAAAACTTGCATACTAGAAAGCGGAACGAGGCGCGGACGAAACCGCCCGCGCCTCGTGGAATTATCCGATCCGCAACCGGGGCGCCTTAACGACGCAGGCCCAGCTTGGCAATCAGCGCCACGTAACGGGCGTTGTCTACCTTGATCAGGTGGTCGAGCAGACGACGACGCTGCGAGACCATCTTCAGAAGGCCGCGACGCGAGTGGTTGTCTTTTTTGTGGGTCTTGAAGTGCTCGGTCAGGTTGGCAATGCGAACCGACAGGATTGCAACTTGCACTTCAGCCGAACCGGTGTCGCCTTGCGAGCGAGCGTTTTCAGCAATGACTTCAGCTTTACGGGTAGCCGTGATCGACATCGTAGTCTCCGTTATTGGAGGTTAAAAACACGGTCAGGTTCTAGCCGACCGGCCTTGAGGCTGCAGAGCGCCACCAGCGTTTCGCCCTCGAAAGCCGAGACCAGCGTCGAACCGGTTTGAAGCCGGTCCTGAAGCTGCTCAACCTGTACGGGAAGCAGAACGATGGGACGTCCCTGCCTCAAAGAGAAGGCTTCCTGTTCCGTCACGGCCAAATCCGGGATGTCGTCCAGAGCGGTCGCAACAGGCAGTAGGCCTTCCGAGGCGCGGCCCTTATGCGCCAAATCCTCGAGAAAATCCAGTGTGACGGCGTTCTGTACGCAAAACGGTCCCACCATCTCGCGTCTCAGAACCGAAACATGCCCCTCTGCCCCGAGAACCGCAGCAAGATCACGCGCCAGCGAGCGGACATAGACGCCCTTGCCCGTACGCATGGTGATCTCGACATGGTCTTCGTCAGGCACGTCGGTGACCGCCGCCTCGTGGATGGTTACACGGCGAGATTGAAGTTCAACTTCAACACCTTCGCGGGCCAGATCATAGGCGCGCTCGCCGTTCACACGGATGGCGGAGAAGATGGGCGGCACCTGGTCGATGTCACCGACAAACTGCGGCAGAGCGGCTTTCACCTGTTCAACGGTCGGGCGCACATCGGAACGGCCAATGACCTGTCCCTCGCGGTCGATACTGTCGGTCGAGATGCCCCAATGGATGACGAAGCGATAAATCTTCTGCGCCTCCATCATAAAAGGCACCGTCTTGGTCGCCTCGCCCAGAGCAATCGGCAGGATGCCGGAAGCCAGCGGGTCCAGCGTCCCCGCATGACCGGCCTTCTGGGCGTTGAACAGACGGCGTACCTTGGTGACAGCCTCGGTCGAGCCCATCTCGTAGGGCTTGTCCAGACATACCCAACCGTTGACGAGATCGCCCTTCTTGCGGCGGGCCATCAGTCTTCCTGAGCGTCGTCTGTACGCTGCAGGTCGGCCTGAATGCGCGGGTCCATAAACAGACGGTCCATATAGTCGGCCGTCTTGAAGCTCTTGTCGTGCAAGAAGCGCAGTTCGGGCGTGTACTTCATGTCGATGCGGCGGCCCAGCAGGCCGCGCACGAATTTGGAATGCTCGTTCAGGGCCTTGGCGACATCGTCTTCCAGACCGGCCGTGTCGGCGGTTGTGACGCCTGCGCCCAGCGGTTCGACAAATACCGTCGCGTGACGCAGGTCCGGGCTCATACGGACCTCGGTCACGGTCAGCGAAACCCCCATCAGGGTCTCGTCGTGGATTTCGTTTTCACGCAGCACATCGACCAGAGCGTGGCGGATCAGCTCGCCCGCGCGCAACTGGCGCTGGGTCGGGCCTTGCGGGCCACTGGCGTTACGGGTGTGTTGTTTGCGGGCCATGCGACCAGCCTCCTATCGTCTCGCGCCGTCGGGGATCGGACACCGACTGACCAACGCGAAGGGCGCGGTCTAATCTTCTTGTGCGGCCAAGTCCAGTTTGGCCACACCTGTCCTCTGCCCGCCGGTGCGTGTTAGCGGTCCGAAGGCCCCTCGCCGATCGTTGTCGGCAGCGAGGCCCATTCCCCGCGATAGCGGTAACTCAGCTCGACACAGTGGCGGTACTGGCCGTCTTGCCAGCGTCCGACCGCATGTACGGTCAGCGGGTGGCCCGAGCGCACACGGCCCGTCACCAGCCATGTCGCTTCCGCGCCCGGACACAAGGCGTTGGCAAGGGCGCGGCCATCACCTTCCGGCAGGACCCTGTAACCGCTGCCGAGGCGCTCTTCGGCGGGCAGGACACGGCTCAAACCCGAAGGATTGTCGCTCTCGAAGCGGGCCGAGCCACGGCTGCTGGTCGAGAACAGGCCCTTGACGCGGGTTGCGCCAAACATGCCCCGCTCGACCTCCAGCGTAATGCCGCGCGTCAGGGACTGGGTGATACGGTTATCGGCATCATAGGCCAGATAGCGCACACTGGCCTGTGCTGCCGTTGCTGTGGCCATGGCCCCCACCAGCAGCACTGACGCTAGTTTGTTTAGTTTACGCATGTGCGCCTTCTTCGAAAATCGTTACGCAGCCCCGACGCAATCCTACCCCTGCGGGGCCGTTGCGAGAAGTAATGAAAAAGGGCGCGGTGCCTTTCGACACCACGCCCCCGTTTCATTTCCCGTAAGGGACCGGCGAACCCTAGGCCAGGGTGCGCTTGATCTCTTCGAC
>NZ_JAVXCU010000009.1:0-56658 GCF_036659295.1 Brevundimonas sp.
GGTCCTTTTGGCGCGTATCCGTGCCCACCTGCGCAGTCACGAACAGTCCGAGGACGCGGTCTTCCAGATCGGCCCGTATGAGTTCCGTCCGGCGTCCAAGATCATGGTCGATGCCACCGGCAAGAAGGTGCGGTTGACCGAGAAAGAAACCAACATCCTCAAATACCTCTATCGCGCGGGCTCCAAGCCGGTATCACGCGAAGAACTGTTGACCGAGGTGTGGGGCTATAATGCGGGTGTGACCACCCACACGCTGGAAACCCATATCTATCGTCTGCGCCAGAAGATCGAAGCCGAGCCGGGTCAGGCCCGCCTGTTGCTGACCGATGCAGGCGGCTATCGCCTCCAGCCCTGAGCGGCAGTCAGACTATAAAAAAGCCCGCTTCCTTATCGGAGGCGGGCTTTTTTGATACTTAGCCAATACGCGGCGTTTTCAGGCGGCGCTTATTGGCGTGGGTTTCTGGGGCAGTGCCCAGATCTTCAGGCACTTCGCCCTTGAAGTAATACCGCTGCCACGCCTCTTTGACGGCCTCGGGGTCGTGATTGGCCAGACGGTTGTTGAAGTCTGTGCGGGCACGGTTCCAGGCGTCGAACTGGTCCCGCATCACCGGATTGGATTCCAGCGTACGGATGACCGGCTGCATATTTTCCAGCTTGCGGTGCTCGATCGGCAGGATGAAGCAGAACGGCTCGCCCTTGGCGAACTTTACGCGGCCCGGACGGGTGAACATCCAGTTCATCGTGAAGGGGAAGGGCAGCCAGTCCGTCTCGACCACACCGACCAGAGGCTGGATGCCGTCCTTGATGAGGTTGGGGGCACCTTGGGCAATCAGACCCCAACCCGGCGGCGTGCGGAACAGGTATTGCGGGTGCATGGTGATGATCCCGCGCGAGAAGTGCGAGGTCACAAAATGCGCCAGATCCTGCACAGGATGGTCCGGCGTGATGGTGATGTCGGTTTGCGACGGACCACCGTTCCATTCGGCGGTAAAGCCGAACGGGCACAGGATTTCCCATCCGGTGGTGTTGGCCATGTTCAGAGGCAGGCAGCGATAGGGGTGACGGGCCGCAAAGGCATCCATCCAGTCGCGTGACTGGCGCCCGGGCACCAGATCGCACGGCCGCGCGTGCATCGGATAGCATTCCAGTTCCAAGTCTCGACTCCACAGGCTATCGGTTGGTTCTCGTATACTTTCCCTAACGTTGCAGCCCCCCGCTCGACAAGGCCCCCGACAAGGTCATGACTGACGTAACCGACGCTTTATCGCCCGACGCCGTGGCCCAGACCGTACCGGCCCATGACCGCACCAGCCTTCTGGACTATCTGGCGCAGCACGGCATCAAACAGACCACCCACGACCACCCTGCCGTTTTTCGCGTGGAAGAAGGGCTGGAACTCAAGGCCGATATGCCGGGGGTTCACACCAAGAACCTGTTCCTCAAGGACAAGAAAGGCCGCCTGTGGCTGATCTCTGCGGCACAGGACACGGTGATTGACTTAAAGCGCGCCCATAAGGTGCTGGGCTCGGACCGCCTGTCGTTCGGCAATGAGCAGCTGATGTGGCAATATCTGGGAGTGCGCCCCGGATCGGTAACGGCGCTGGGCCTGATAAACGATGCGGGCCACGACGTGACCTTTGTTCTGGACCGCGCCTTGTGGGAGGCGGACATCGTCAACTTCCACCCGCTGGTCAACACCGCCACAACGGCGCTGGAACAGTCCGATTTCCGGCGCTTTCTGGAAACGCTGGATCGGCCCGCTTTTGTGGTCGATTTTGCGCAGATGGAACGTATGGTTTGACGCACAGGGCTTGAGTCTGGCCCGCATCAGAACCATCTGATGAACTAATGTTTTTGTGTTTCGTGCTGGGAGCCGAAATTAATGAGCCTTTCCGACCCGTCCGCCACCCCGCCGTCCGATCTGATTGTTGACGGTACGGACGCCTCCTTCATGCGCGATGTGATCGAAGCCTCCAAGACCCAGCCTGTGATCGTCGACTTCTGGGCCACCTGGTGCGGCCCGTGCCGTACGCTGGGCCCACTGTTGGAAAAGAACGTCCGCGCGGCCGGTGGTGCGGTCAAGATGGTCAAGATCGACGTGGATGCGAACCCCGCCTATGCGGGCCAGCTGCGCGTACAGTCGATCCCGACCGTCTATGCTTTTGTGAACGGCCAGCCGGTTGACGGCTTCCAGGGCGCGGTTCCCGAAAGCCAGATCAAGGCCTTTATCGACCGCCTGACCGGCGGCAAGGGTGACAATCCTGATGTCGAGCAATTGCTGGCCTTGGGCGAGGAATCCCTGACGTTGGCAGATCTGGGCGGCGCCGCTCAGGCCTTTGCGCAGGCCCTGACGCTGGACCCGAAAAACGAGAAAGCCATTGCCGGTATGGCCAAGGTCTATCTGGCCGATGGTGATATCGAACAAGCGGCGCAAACCATCGACATGGCACCGGCGGATTCCAAGGAACCGTCGGTTCAGGCCGTGCGTGCCCAGTTGAGCCTCGCCTCCAAGGCGTCGGGGGCCAGTGCCGAACTTCAGGCCAGACTGTCAGCCAATCCGGCCGACCACCAGACCCGTTTCGAGCTGGCGCAGGATCTGGCGGCCAGCGGTAATTTCGCCGGTGCCGTCAACGAGCTTCTGGCCATTATCTCGGCAGATCGCGAATGGAACGATCAGGCCGCTCGCAAAGAGTTGCTGACCGTATTTGATGCGGCGGGCACCATGAGCGATGTCTCCAAGGACGGTCGCCGCCGTCTGTCTTCGCTTCTGTTCGGATAGGACGGTTCAGGATGGCTCAGGGTTATGTCAGATCGTCGGACCTGCCACAGGTCATTCCGGTCTTTCCCTTGCCCGGGGTCATCCTGCTTTCCAGAGGCCAGCTGCCGCTCAACATCTATGAGCCGCGCTATCTGAACATGGTCGATGATGCCATGGCGGGCGACCGGATCGTTGGCATGATCCAGAGCATTGGCCTGACAGGCGAGCGACCGCCGCTGATGCGGGTGGGCTGTGCGGGCCGCATCACCAGCTTTGCCGAAACATCGGACGGGCGCTATCTGATTACCCTGACGGGCATATCGCGTTTTCGCATTGCCACCGAAATCCAGGCCAAGAGCCCGTACCGTCAGATCAGGGCCGATTTTACCGAATACGAGCATGATCTGGACGGTCCGGACATGTTTGAAAACTTTGACCGCGAGCGTTTCCTCGGCGCGCTACAGCCCTATCTGGCTGTGCGCGGACTGGATATCGACTGGGATGCCGCCAAGGCCGCACCACCCGAAGCCTTGATCAATAGCCTGTCCATGGGACTGCCGTTCGAGCCTGCCGAGAAACAGGCCCTGATCGAGGCGCGTTATCTGCATGAACGCAACGAGGTGCTGACGGCGCTTTTGCGTATCGACGGGGCAGGGCTGCCCGACGAAGACCTGCCGCCCAGCGTGCAATAGGAATATCTTGGCTACGGACGATCAGAAGGCTAGAAACCGTCCATGAGCGATGATTTCAACACCCCCGTCACCGTGGACCCGCGCCTGCTGGAAGTCCTGATCTGTCCGGTTACGCGGGGGCGCCTGACCTATGACCGCGAACGCAACGAGATGATCTCTTTGGGCGCCAAACTGGCCTTCCCGATCCGCGAAGGCGTGCCGATCATGCTGGTCGAGGATGCTAGAAGTTTAGAAGACTAAACTTCTAGTTTTTTGCTTTCGCACAAAGGGCCGCCAGCTTTGCTGGCGGCCCTTTTGCGGTTGGCGCTTCGCGCCGCGCTATCGCTCACCCCGCGGGGGCTTGCTGCTTGAGCGCAAGAAACAAGAGGCAACCCCGAATGTAGTACTGACGCGCGGGCTTTCAGCCGCGCGATGCCAAGCGCACAGGCAAACTAGATGAGCACTCTAAACTTCCGCTCAAGCAGTGAGCGACCGCGTCGCGAACGTAGCGGCGAGCCGCCGTGCGGCTCGGAGGCTCTAAAGAGCCTCACCTCTAAGAAGCCGGGGGAGGTCGCCGGTGGCGCCGCCGGCTTCGTGCATGAAGGCGCGGCGCAGGGGACCGATGCGGTTGACGATGGCCATACCGGCGTCGCGAGCGAAGCGGACGGGGGCGATGTCGTTGGAGAACAGGCGCACAAAGCTGTCAAAACCGGCGGACAGCACCGCATTGTCAAAGCGGCGCCAGCGGGCATAGCGTTCCAGCACCAGTTCCGAGCCGATGTCTTCGCCCAGACGCAGGGCATCGGTCAGAACCTCGGCCAGTGCCGCCGCATCCTTCAGACCCATATTCAGTCCCTGACCGGCGACGGGGTGAACACCGTGGGCGGCGTCGCCCATAATGGCGATACGCGGTGCGGTCAGGTTTTCAGCCAGTTGCAGGCTGAGCGGATAGACAAAGCGCGGTCCAACCACCTCGACACTGTCGAGGAACTCGCCAAAGCGGCGGAACAGATGGGCCTGAAACGCCTCGTCGGAGCAAACCTTCAGGGCTTCGGCACGACGTGTGCTTTCGGTCCAGACCAGCGACACCCGCTGTTCGGTCAGCGGCAGGATGGCAAACGGACCATCCGGCAGGAAATATTCGTGGGCGACATTGCCGTGGTCCTTGCCCAGCTTGACCGTACAGACCACGCCCGACTGTTTATATGTCCAGCCTAGTGTCTGGATACCGGCCTCGCGGCGTACGGTCGAACCGCGTCCTTCGGCCCCCACGACCAGAGGCGCTTGGAGGATACGACCGTCATTCAGGGTCACGCGGGCCTGCCCGGGGCCCACATCGACTTTTTTGACCGAGGCGGGGGTAATCATCTCCACGCCCGCCTTGGGCAGGGCCTCGGCTAGAGCCTGACGGATGCGGCGGTTTTCCAGCATATAACCCAGAGGCTCGCCGCCGTTGCGGTCACCAATCTCTTCGGCATCGAAACGGATAAAGGCCGGCGAGGGCGGGCGGCTGGAGGCGCTGGGGCGCTGGCCGTCGGTGACCAGAATATGGTCCATCCGGCAGGCATGCGGCCTCAGGCTTTCGCCCAGACCCAGTGCGTCCAGCATACGGAAGGTCGAATAGGCAATGGCGGTAGAACGGCCGTCAAAACTGGCCGCCAGCTGGGTCTCGAAAGGCTGGGGGTCCACCACCACAACCTTGAGACCACCCTGTGCCGCAGCCAGAGCAAACGCGGCACCGGCAAGGCCAGCTCCCGCAATGATGATGTCGTAGTCAGAACCGCTCATGGGGTCTGTGTCGCCTCATTGCTGCGTCACGTCCAGTCCTGTGATCGACCCTATGGCGGCAAAGGTCAAACTTGGTCACGCGAGGCGCTGGTAAATAGGACATTAACCCTGATCGGTCACAAGACACTCTAGTCTTGCCGGAGGTCCGCCTTCATGTCTGCTGCTGCATTCGTCGAACAGTCTTTAAATACCGTCCGTATTGTATGGGCGGCACCCTTTGCCGTGCGTGTGCGCGGGATCATACAGGCCGTGCTGGCCTGTCTGGTTCTGGTGGCACTGGCCTCGTGGAATCCGGCGGATCCCAGCTGGAATACCGCATCGACCCAGACGGTCAGGAACTGGATGGGTGGCGGTGGTGCGGTGCTGTCGGACCTGCTGATGCAGTCTCTGGGCCTTGGCGCATGGCTGGCCGTGCTTCTGGTCGGCGCATTTGGCGTGGGCGTGGCACTGGGGGATTCCGTGCCGCACCGTCTGCATCCGACGCGGCTGAAAATCTTTGCGGCGGTTGCTGGCGTGCTGCTGGCTTCGGCAGGGTTTTCGGCCTTGGCTCAACCGGCGCACTGGCCGCTGGCGGCGGGTCTTGGCGGTATCTGGGGTGACGGCATTACCGGTCTGGCCGCCAAGGGTTTGAGCGCCATCCATGTTCCCTATGCGCGTATTATTCTGGGTGTTGTGTTTGGCCTGATCGCCTTGTGGTGTCTGGGTTATACGGTCGGTCTGCGTCTGGTGGACTTCAAGGATACGGCTGGATGGGCCGCCGAAAAAGGCGCCCATGTCCGCGTCCCTGCCAAGGCGGCCAAAACGGCCCGCGCCGACAAGAAACAGGCGGGCGCGGCCAAGGTACGCAAACCGCTGCACCGCCTTCCCGAAATGGACGACGAACCGCAAGACGGTCACGCCCCCATGGTCAGCAATGCGGCGGCCGAAGCTGCCGCGGCGGCGGGTCTGTCGCCGCGTCGGGCAGCAGTGCCCCAGCCGCAAAATGACATGGCTGACGATGCCGATGACCAGATGCCGCCGCCGTGGGAAGATCCCAAGCCGGTCGCTCCGCCTTCGGCCAAACCTTCGCGAAACGCCGAGCCCAAGGTCTCGGCGGTCAAGACCACCAAGCCCGCCATTGATGTCGACCAGCAGGCCTTCCGCTTCGAGAGCGAGAACGGGTTCGAGCTGCCGTCTCTGGGTATTCTGGCCAAGCCGGTCCAGCGCGGCGGGACGGTTGACGAGGACTCGCTGAAATCGAACGCCAAGATGCTGGAGGAAGTGCTTCAGGAGTTCGGCGTGCGTGGCAAGATCGACCAGATCCGTCCGGGTCCGGTGGTTACGCTTTATGAGCTGGTACCGGCCCCCGGCGTGAAGCACGGCCGCGTTGTGGCTCTGGCCGACGATATTGCCCGTTCCATGTCGTCGCAGGCCTGTCGTATCTCGGTGGTTCAGGGTCGCAATGCCATCGGTATCGAACTGCCCAATGCCAAGCGCCAGACCGTGTTCCTGCGCGATCTGCTGGCGTCCGGCGAATACGACAAGAAGACCCATCTTCTGCCACTGGCACTTGGGGAGACCATTGGCGGCGAGCCCTATGTGGCCGACCTTGCCCGCATGCCCCACCTGCTGATTGCCGGTACGACGGGTTCGGGTAAGTCGGTCGGCGTCAATGCGATGATCCTGTCGATCCTGTATCGCTACAGCCCCGCCGACTGCCGCTTCATCATGATCGATCCCAAGATGCTGGAACTGTCGGTCTATGACGGCATCCCGCACCTGCTGGCACCGGTGGTGACCGATCCGAAGAAGGCCGTTGTCGCGCTGAAATGGACGGTGCGCGAGATGGAGGACCGCTATCGCCGCATGTCCAAACTGGGTGTGCGTAACGTGGCGGGCTATAATGAACGCGCCCGCGAAGCCGCTGAAAAGGGCGAGCATTTCGAGCGCACCGTCCAGACCGGTTTCGACGAGCAGGGCCGTCCGGTCTATGAGAGCGAAAAAATCCGCCCCGAGAAAATGCCGTACCTCGTCGTTGTCATGGACGAGATGGCCGACCTGATGCTGGTCGCAGGCAAGGACGTCGAAGGCGCCGTACAGCGTCTGGCCCAGATGGCCCGTGCCGCCGGTATCCACCTGATCATGGCCACCCAGCGCCCGTCGGTGGATGTCATCACCGGCACCATCAAGGCCAACTTCCCGACCCGTATCTCCTTCCAGGTGACGTCCAAGATCGATAGCCGGACCATTCTGGGCGAGCAGGGCGGCGAGCAACTGCTGGGTCAGGGCGATATGCTCTATATGGCGGGTGGCGGTCGCATCACCCGTCTGCACGGCCCGTTTGTCGGCGACAACGAAGTCGAGGAAGTCTGCAAGCATCTGCGCGCGCAGGCCGAGCCGGACTACCTTGATCTTATAACCGACGAACCGGATGGCGATGGTGACAATGCCATGGGCGATGAAGGGGGCGGCGGCTCCGGTGATGATCTGTACGATCGCGCCGTGGCCGTGGTGACCCGTGATCGCAAGGCCTCGACCTCATACGTCCAGCGCCGCCTTCAGATCGGCTATAACCGCGCCGCGACCTTGATCGAGCGTATGGAGCAGGAAGGTGTCGTCACAGCCGCCAACCATGCCGGTAAACGCGAGGTTTTGGCCGGTCCGCCCCCGATCGTCTGAGGACAACAGGCTTTTCGAAAAGAACACTGTGTGCCAGAACGCTGACATGAAAACTTTGACGGTCCTCGCCGTGCTCGGCACCTGTGTTTTGGTTTCCGCTTGTACAGACAGCAAGCGCGCCAGCATGGAAACGAAGTTCAAAGACCAACCGGCGGAAATCACCTGCTGGAGCTTTGGCACCGAGATTTTCAACGGCAAGTCCACTGGCCGCGTGAACCGTGACGGGGGCGGCGCTGTGTTTGTGGATGCTGCCAATGGCAGACTGACCGCCGTCGATGGCGAATGCCGTATCGTCTATCTTCCCAAGGCAGATTGATCCGCCATCAGGTTGTGAGAGCGAGTAGCACGCGGGCATTTAAGTGGCCCGCGGTCGTCGGCCCCTTCGGGACCTCCCGACCCGACGTGGGCGTTTTAAGTGGCCCGAGGTCGCTGGCCTTCGGGACTTCCCGACCCGACGCGGGCCGCTTCTACCGGAACAGCAGTCCGGTTCGAGAGTTTTGAAGTCTTGCCTCAGGCCGCGAGCGACCGCGTCGCAAGCGACAGGGCAAAAAAACAACCCTGAACAAACCTTCATTCTGTCGCCGAAATATGGTCTGGCTTGCGTCATGAGGACGCCAAGCCGACGGGGCAGGGTGGAGGCCTCGATAATCCCGAACGGGAGACTATGACATGATGATTTCTCGACGCGTCCTGGGCTTTGGTGCCGCAGCCGTTATGGCCATGGCCGCTATGCCCGCCATCGCCCAGTCCAACCTGTCGGCAGACGACCGCGCTGTTCTGGAACAGGCCCAGACCTATCTGACCGGCCTGACGGCGGCACAGGGAACCTTCGTGGAAACCGGTCCGAACAACCAGCGCCGCGAAGGCCGTTTCTGGTTGTCGCGCCCGGGCAAGATGCGTTTTGAATATACGACGCCCGCCGGTCTTCTGGTCGTGGCCGACGGCAATAACGTCAACCGCTATGATCCGCGTCTGGACAGCTTCCGTCAGGTGCCTCTGGCCCAGACGCCGCTGTCCACCTTCCTCGCCCGCAATGTGCGTCTCGACCAAGGCGTCCAGATCGACCGCGTGACCCGTATGGATTCGGGGGCCTATGCCATCACGGCCCGCGATGCCCGCCGCCCGAACGAAGGCTCGGTCATCCTGTCCTTTGCCGGTGGCCGCCTTCAGGAATGGACCATCACCGACGCGCAAGGCGCCCGTACGCGGGTTCAACTGACGACCCTGCAACCAGCATCGGGCCTGTCGGCGAGCCTGTTCACCCTGCGTGATCCGACCCGTCGTCCGTCGCGCGACCGCTAGGGCACAAGCCAAACCTGTTCAAAGCGCCCGTTGGAGACATCGGGCGCTTTTTTTGTGTCTGTCTGCTAAGGCAGGCCCATGACCCTTCGCATCGTTACCTGGAATATCAACTCGGTCCGTCTGCGCATCGACCAAGTGGCGCGCTTTGTTGCCGAATACGCTCCCGACGTCCTGTGCCTGCAGGAAATCAAATGTCTGGAGGACCAGTTTCCCCGTCAGGCCTTTATCGATATGGGCCTGCCCTATCTGGTGATCGGTGGCCAGAAGGGCTGGCATGGCGTGGCGATTGCCAGCCGCTATCCGATTACCGAGGCCCCGATCCTCGATGTCTGCCGCGAAAAGCACGCGCGTAATGTGGCGGCCTTCGTCAAGGGCGTGGAAATCCAGAACTTCTACATTCCGGCCGGTGGCGACATTCCCGACCGTGTTCTGAATCCGAAATTCGATCACAAGATGGACTTTTACGAGCGCCTGACCGCCGAGGCCAAGCGCCGGGATCGTCAGGCCCCGCTGGTTCTGGCCGGTGATTTCAATATCGCACCGGGCGAATACGACGTCTGGAGCCATCGCCAGATGCTCAAGGTCGTCAGCCATACCCCGATCGAGATCGAGACCCTGTACCGTCTTCAGGATGCCGGTGGTTTTGCCGATGTCCTGCGCGACCAGCATCCCGAGCCGATGAAGCTGGCCAGTTGGTGGAGCTATCGCGCCAAGGATTTCCGTGTCTCGAACCGGGGCTTGCGTCTGGACCACCTGTGGACCTCGCCGGGCCTGTCCTCGGCTGTGGTCAAGGGCAGCGCCCGCGTGCTGGATACCGTGCGCGAGTGGCAGCAGCCCAGCGACCACGCGCCCGTGGTCATGGAACTGGACGTCTAAAAAGGCGACGCCCCGGCTGCTGGCAGCAACCGGGGCGCTCAGTCCTCCAGATCATGGAGGCCTTCGGGGAGAAGACTTATTTGGCCGTCGGGCGGGTTACGCGCGGCGACAGATTGGCAATGACTTCGCGAGCATTGAAGGCATTGGCATCATTGTTCGGCTTTTCGCCACGGCCCATCTTGATCTCGGCAGAGGCCTCGTAACGGTCTACCTGACGGTAATCGACCTCTTGGCCCCATGACGGACCCCACGGGCTCCAGTAGCCACGGTGGTGATAGCGCCAGCGCGGACCCCAGAAACCGCCATACGGCGAATAGAAGGGATCGGGTTGTGCGATCACGCGGCTGTCGCGATCGGTGGCACGGTCCACGGTCTGGAACCAGTCATAGCCGCTCTCGACCGTCAGTTCTGCCGCACGCAGCAGCAGTGACATTTCCACCTGCTCGCGCGAGGTGACCGAGTTACCGGCAAAGCTGACACGGAAACGGTCTTGTTCGAGACGCTGCTCGGAATAACCGCCGCGTTGACCATTCAGGCCCGCAGGCTGATAGGGCGTAGCCGTCGAAGCGCAGGCACCCAGTGCCAGCGCGCCCGCCACTGCCAGCAGGACCGGAGTTTTGCGAAGTATCTTCATAGAACTCTCTCCTTGAATTCACACCATGCACGTTTTCATCTGAACGGAGGGTGAACGATCCGGTTCCTAAAGCCTCGATGCCATCAGGATGGCGGCCGTCAGAAGCAGAACCCCTACACCGATACCGAACAGGCGCTGGAAGCGTGCCGAGGACATGTGCCGCGCGAATGCGGCTCCACCTAGGCCGTATGCGCTCATGGCGATGGTGTCCAGTCCAAGCGTGGCCACCGCGAACAGGGCCAACTGCGGAACCGCTGGCCGGTCGATGTCCAAAAAGGGCGGCAGGACAGCGGTAAAGAAGAGGATGGCCTTGGGATTGGCGATCTGGACCAGAAAACCGGACAGATAGGCATTGCGGCCCTTGTCCAGCACAGGTGTGTCGAGGGCTTCGTCCTTGGCCTTCAAGGCCTTGAGAATGGCCTGAACCCCGATCCAGACCACATAGATGATGCCGCCATACGAGATGATGCGGAACGCTTCGGGGAAGGCCTTGACCAAGGCCCCCAACCCCAGCGCAGCGGCGCAATACCAGACGAAGGTGGCCGTGTTCATCCCCGCCACCGCCATCAGGGCGGCAGCCTTGCCGCGCTGCATACCCGTCGCCACGGCAAACACATTGGCGGGACCGGGCGTAAAGGCCATGACCAGCATGGTGCCCAGATAGGCTAGATACAGGTGCGGATCGACGGGAAGAGCGTTCATGCTGCGGCGTTTGGGCCCAAGACCAGATACGGTCAAGCCCGCCTCTGTGGTCAGAAGCGGGCCTGATACAAATCGTGTTGAAAACCGCAGTTACTTCGGCGTGTTGGCGTATTCCAGTGTGGCGGTGCGGATTTGCGCGGGCAGGGTGCGCAGCATAGGCACGACCTGTTCGCGAACACCTTGGTATTCCTGTTTCTTCGCGTCGGTTTCGGCGCTGTCGATCATCGTGGCGAAATAGGTGTCCATCATATTGGCAAAGGCATCGAAGTCGCCTTTGTAGCGGGCGATGGTTTCATCGATGCTGGTGCTCAAAGCTTCGGGTTTACCGGCATTGGCCGCGACAACCGTTTCCAGTTCGGCCTTCAGGGCATCCATGCGCTCTTTGAAACGGGCGGAGGCCTCTTCCATGTCCAGTTCTTCGCTTTGCGGTGCTGCCGTTTGGGCTGCAGCAGGGGTAGCCAGTACGGCTTGCGCGGGAAGGGCAAGGCCGATCACGGCGGCGGCAGACAGGATTAAACGCAAGGACATGGCAGCTCCGGAAATTGACGCCAGCGGCGTGGTGTTCTGCATAATACAGAGCACAGTCAGCCGCATTAAACCGCTTTTTATTGCGGGTGGTTCCGGTCTGCATGCCGACATAGGATGAGCGCAAAGCGACAGGGGCAGTCAATGGTCAGGGTATCAAAGCAAGGCATGCGGGCTATGCGCGCGATCACACGCGGCGCGGCCTTGTCGGCTGTGGCACTGGTTCTGGCGGGGGCAGGTCCTTCGCGAAACTATGCGGTTGAGGGGACTTGCGGCGGTTTTCGGGCCACCTCAGTTGGTATGACCGACGGGGCCTGTATGGGGCTGGTATGGCAGGGCCAGGATCAGGGGAGTGACGGCCCGAAAATGCCGCGTGGTCTTCTGGCGTTAGAGGGCGGTGACTGGCTGGTCAGTGATCTGGGCGGCTGGGAAGCGGGCAAGGGCGGTCTTTGGCGGCTGTCTTTTGATCGTGACCGCACCCCGCAATGGCGCAAGCTGCTGTCGGGTCTGTCGATGCCCCATACCATCGCGCGCGGACCGGGCGGGCGTATCTATGTGTCAGAGATGAACCGTATCCTGACGCTGGATATCGGCGCAGCGGATCCTGCCCGTACCCTGCGCACCGTTATCGGGGATCTGCCCGACAACCGGCTGCACGATAACCGCCACCCGTTGTCCAGTTTTGTGTTCGATACCAATGGCGACCTGCTGGTCAATGTCGGCGCGCCCAGTGACCGCTGTCTGGACCGGCAGGGGCGGGGGCGCGCGGATGCGAGGGGGCGTTGTGTCGAGGAGGCGCAAACCGGCCAGGTGCGCCGCCATGCCTATCTGGGGGATGGTCGCTGGGCCGAGGACAGCACCGTCTTTGCCTCGGGTCTGCGAAACTCGATTGCACTGGTCCGCCATAGCTCCGGCACCATCCTGCAGGCCGAGAACTCGGTGGACCTGAACGATCCAGCCCATCCGTTCGAGGAGGTCAATGTTCTGCGCCAAGGCGGCCATTATGGCTGGCCCTATTGCGTGGACATGCAGACGCCCCTGCCGGGCTGGAGCGCAGCGCAAAGCCGTTGCAACCAGCGTGACAAGCCGGTGGCCCTGATGCCGCCGCATGCGGCCCCGCTGGACATGCTCTATTATTCGGGGGCGATGTTTCCTGAATGGCGCGGGCGGCTTTTGATGACGTGGCACGGCTATCGTCGCACCGGCGGGCGCATCATGGCCGTCGAGGTGGACGAGGCGGGCGTGCCGTTGAGCGACACCAACGGCTATTACGCCATCTACCCGCGCGGGGCGCTGCGCTATCCGGCCAATACGCCCAGCGTGCGCGGCAAGATTATCACCCCGCGCTGGGACAATGTCGCGGGACAGCATCCACGCGGCACGCCGGTGGTAATGGCGGTGGCGGCGGACGGCTCGATCTGGGTCACAGATGACAAAAGCCGGGCGATCCTGAGGATCGCCCGGCCCTGAAGGTCCGACACTGCGAGGCGTTGATTAGACTTCGCGGTTGTCGCGCTTGGCCAGTACGCGCAGGCGCAGAGCGTTCAGCTTGATGAAGCCTTCGGCATCCTTGTGATCATAGGCCTGGACACCTTCTTCGAAGGTCACCAGATCTTGGTCGTACAGGCTGTAGGGGCTTTCGCGACCGATGATGCTGACATTGCCCTTATAGAGTTTGACGCGGACGGTGCCCGCGACCTTCTCTTGCGACATGTCGATGGCGGCTTGCAGCATCTCGCGTTCCGGCGAGAACCAGAAACCGTTGTAAACCAGCGATGCATATTTCGGCATCAGCTCGTCCTTCAGGTGCATGGCACCACGGTCCAGCGTGATGGATTCCATGCCACGGTGGGCGGCCAGCATGATGGTGCCGCCCGGGGTCTCGTAAACGCCGCGCGACTTCATGCCGACGAAGCGGTTTTCCACGAGGTCCAGACGACCGATGCCGTTGTCGTGGCCCAGCTGGTTCAGCTTGGTCAGGATTTCGGCCGGCGACATGGCGACGCCGTCGATGGCAACCGGATCACCCTTTTCATAGGAAATGGTGATGACGGTTGCGACATCCGGTGCGTCTTCCGGTGCGATGGTGCGCTGGTGAACGAATTCAGGCGCTTCGACAGCCGGATCTTCCAGAACCTTGCCTTCCGACGAGGAGTGCAGAAGGTTGGCATCGACCGAGAACGGGCTCTCGCCGCGCTTGTCCTTGGAGATCGGGATCTGGTGCTTCTCGGCGAAGTCCAGCAGGGCTTCGCGGGACTTGAAGTCCCACTCGCGCCACGGTGCGATCACGCGGATGTCGGGCGACAGGCCATAATAGCCCAGCTCGAAACGAACCTGGTCATTACCCTTGCCGGTCGCGCCGTGGCAGACGGCATCGGCACCGACCATTTTGGCGATTTCGATCTGGCGCTTGGAGATCAGCGGGCGGGCAATCGAGGTGCCCAGCAGGTACTGGCCTTCATAGACGGTATTGGCGCGGAACATCGGGAAGACGAAGTCGCGCACGAACTCTTCGCGCAGGTCGTCGATGTAGATGTTTTCCGGCTTGATGCCCAGCTTCAGGGCTTTTTCCTTGGCCGGCGCCAGCTCTTCACCCTGACCGAGGTCAGCCGTGAAGGTGATGACTTCGGCACCGTATTCGGTCTGAAGCCATTTCAGGATGATCGAGGTGTCGAGACCGCCCGAATAGGCGAGGACGACTTTTTTCGGAGCAGGGAGGCTCATCGTCGGCAAATCCTTGAATATGGAAAGCCCCTACGGGCAGGTTTGCCGCGCTTAAAGGACCTAGCGCCCCCTGATGCAAGCGGATGTTTTCGCAAGGGGGATAAAAAAGGGGGCGCAGAGGCATAAACCTCCGCACCCCCTACGAATTTCGAAGAAATCCGACTTTAGGCGATCAGCGCTTTCAGCTTGTCGACCAGATCGGTTTTCTCCCACGAGAAGCCGCCATCGGCATCGGCATCGCGACCGAAGTGACCGTATTTGGCGGTGCGCTCGTAGATCGGCTTGTTAAGGCCCAGATGTTCGCGGATCGAACGCGGGGTCGCGCCACCGATGAGGCCCAGCAGTTCCTTTTCGAGGATAGCCGGATCGATCTTGCCGGTGCCGTGCAGGTCCACGTGGATCGACTGCGGCTTGGCCACACCGATGGCATACGATAGCTGGATGGTGCAGCGGTCGGCCAGGCCGGCAGCGACAACATTCTTGGCCAGATAGCGGGCTGCATAGGCGGCAGAGCGGTCAACCTTGGTCGGGTCCTTGCCCGAGAAGGCACCGCCGCCGTGCGGGGCCGCGCCACCATAGGTGTCGACGATGATCTTGCGGCCGGTCAGGCCGGTATCGCCGTCAGGGCCACCGATTTCGAAAATGCCGGTCGGGTTGATGTGCCAGACCGTCTCGTCGGTGATGAAACCGGCGGGCAGGACGCTTTCGACGACGGGGCGCACAACGGCGGCCACTTCGTCTTTTTTGCCCTTGGCGTGCTGGGTCGAAACGACGATCGAGGTCGCACGCACCGGCTTGGCGTTTTCATAGTGCAGGGTGACCTGCGCCTTGGCATCCGGCTCGAGGACCGAGCCGCCGGCATGGCGGATGTCCGAAAGTTTTTTGAGGATGTTGTGGCTGTAGGCGAGGGTGGCCGGCATCAGTTCCGGCGTCTCGTTCGAGGCATAGCCGAACATGATGCCCTGATCGCCCGCGCCCTCATCCTTGCTGTCGGTCGAGTCGACGCCGACAGCAATGTCGGCCGACTGGCCGTGCAGGTTGTTCTGGAGAACCAGCTTGCTCCAGTGGAAGCCGTCTTGCTCGTAGCCGATTTCCTTGACGACGCGGCGGACCGCATCCTCGATTTCCTGCTCGATATTGCCGACCCAGCCGTCGTTTTCCCAGATACCCTTGCCGCGGATTTCGCCCGCCAGCACCACCAGTTGGGTGGTGGTCAGGGTTTCACAGGCCACACGGGCCTCCGGGTCCTTGGAAAGGAACAGGTCGACGATGGCATCCGAAATCTGGTCTGCCACCTTGTCGGGGTGGCCTTCGGAAACGCTCTCGGACGTGAACTGGAAGGCAGTACGGGCCACGGGTTGGCTCCTGAGAATTAAGATGCGCCATACATATAAAGATATGCTTATATGTGCAAGGCATCACCGCCCCGTGACCCTTAAGCTATTCTGACTCCAGCCTTAGTTTTTCGTCGGCGGAGCTTCGCGGCGTCCATCTGGATAGCGGATGAAGCGGCCTTCATCGCCATGGGTGTGCGCCTGTGTGGGCCAAGGCCAGCGGCCAAAACCCTCGGACTGATAGCGCACGACGGTCTCGATCATCTGCTCGTCTGTATTGAGAACAAACGGTCCGCGCATGACAACCGGCGCTTCGATAGGTCGCGATTGCAGGATCAGGATGCGAACCTTTTCCGCACTTTCATTAGTGATGACGCTGGCGCGGGTGGCATCCAGATCAACCAGATGCTTGGCCGGTTGCGTATCGCCGTCAAAGGTCGCGACCCCTTCAAAGATATAGCCACGGCGCAGCGACTGGTCGGAGGCGACCGGCAGGGTAACAGAGCCACCCGTATCGATATCCACCAGCCAGATGGCCAACTCGTTATCTGGATTGGCCGCCCACGACGCCGAAGGCGGTGCCAAAGGTTTTGCATCTGCGAACGCACCGGCAATGACCGTCACCCTGGCCCCGTCTTTGTCGATGACGGGTATGTCCTCGGCCCAGAACATGCCGAAGTCCGGCTTGGCCGATTTGCCTTCAGGGGGCAGGTTCAACCAGATCTGGAACATCTCCATGGTGTTGGGGCCATCGGTATTGAGCAGAGGGAACATCTCGCCGTGCTCGACGCCGGCGCCGGTGGTCAGCCACTGCACATCGCCCTGACCATAGCGTGCGGCCCCGCCCAGACTGTCGGCGTGGTCTACATAGCCCTTCAGGACAATGGACACGGTTTCAAAACCGCGGTGCGGGTGGGCGGGAAAGCCCGGTACGTGCTGGCCGTGATACATATTCCAGCCCTGTCCCGCCTTGGCGCGGTCTTCGGGTTTGATGCCCAGACGGCCGTCTCCGGCAGGATAGTGGTCGACGTGGTGAACGGCGAACAGGAACGGGTCCAGCCCCTGCCAAGGAGAGGCAAGGGGTTTGCTGCGTACGACACTCTTGGTCATGGGAAACTCCTTAGGTTGCTCAATAAGTAATCATGACTGTTACCAATACAAGAGCCGCTTTAAGCCGGTCGGGCAGGCGATAGCATCTGCTTTTAAAAGCGCCCTTCGCACTTGCGAACGTGTCGGGATTGTGACAGCAGATTGCGCTCTTCCCCGATACCAGACCGATTTCGTGCGCTTTGCGAGGTTGGTTGCCTCGATAGTTGGAATAAAAATGTCTAACCCGGATATCTTGCAAGCGGCATTGACCCGCCTTGATGACGCCGCGCGCCATGTTCAGATCGACAGCGATGTACTGGAGAAACTGAAATATCCGCGTGAAACCATGAAGGTGCGCTTGCTGATCCGTATGGATGACGGGTCGCGCAAATCCTTCCTAGCCTGGCGTTGCCGCTATGACGATACGCGTGGTCCCACCAAGGGCGGTATTCGTTTCCATCCGGATTCAACGGCAGAAGAAGTCGAGACGCTGGCCTTCTGGATGACGGTCAAATGCGCGGTGACCAATCTGCCCTATGGCGGCGGCAAGGGCGCGGTTCAGGTGGATCCCAAGAGCCTGTCCAAGGCCGAGCTTGAGCGCCTGTCGCGCGCCTATGTGCAGGCCTTTGCCAGCATTATCGGCCCCGATCGCGATATTCCTGCCCCCGATGTCTATACCAATGCGATGATTATGGGCTGGATGTCCGACGAGTACTCGACCATCCGTGGCGAGCCGCATCCGGGCGTCATTACGGGCAAGCCGATTGCACTGGGTGGTTCGCTGGGGCGCGAAGATGCCACGGCACGCGGCGGGTTTTATCTGGTCAACCATCTGACCCAGCGTCTGGGCCTGCCGACCGAAGGCCTGCGGGTCGTCGTGCAGGGCTTTGGCAATGCGGGCCAGCACGCGGCGCGTCTGTTCCGCAGTACCGGAGCCAAGATTATCGGCGTGTCGGATTCACGCGGTGCCGTCTATGCGCCGGGTGGCCTCGATCTGGATGCTTTGTTGGCGGCTAAACATCAGGGCCGTTCGGTGCAGGATGTCGAGCATGGCGGGATAGCCATTTCGGCCGAAGAACTGCTCGCGCTGGAAACCGATGTGTTGGTGCCTTCGGCCATGGAAGACATGATCCATGACGGCAATGCCGACGCCATCAAGGCCAAGGTGGTTCTGGAACTGGCCAACGGCCCGATCACCCCGGCCGCCGACGAAATTCTGGCAAAAAAAGGCGTGATTGTCCTGCCGGACATTCTCGCCAATGCGGGCGGCGTCACCGTGTCCTATTTCGAATGGGTCCAGAACCGCCAAGGCTATTACTGGACGCTGGACGAGGTTCACTCGCGCCTGAAAACGATCATCGAACGCGAAGGCGATGTGGTCTGGAACATTTCCAGAGACAAGGACGTCACCCTGCGCACCGCGGCCTACATCCACGCCCTAAACCGCCTCGCCACCGCCATCGAAGCCCACGGCACCCAGCAGTTCTTCACCAGCTAACGAAAGCAGGCCCTGCCAACCAAACCGGCGGGGCCAATCGTCAACAGTACGCAAAATGTAATGAAGTGGTGCCGCTTACGTGACTCGAACACGTGACCCCCGCATTACGAATGCGGTGCTCTACCAGCTGAGCTAAAGCGGCTCTGGTTCCGTGTCGGCGAAGGCCTGACGGGCGGAGAGGCGGGTTTCTTATACGGGACTTGGCGAATTGCCAAGGGTTGTCAGCACACCTTCTTCATCTGGTGTGGGTGACGTGCGGATTTCGCCGTTGAAATGGCCTTTTAACGGGGCGCTGGCGGCCTCGGAAATCGTCACGACCAGTCCGGTGCGTATGTTGTGGGTGCATAACAGGCGCGCGGCACGTGGAGAGTGAATCAGTATGGCGGCGATATTGTCGGGGGCTTTGGTGCCGGTGTCGCAGGTTTCATAGACGGGCAGTCTTATGACCTGATGATCGGGCAACAGGGCGGGCAGATCACCGGCGGGCTCCCTCGCGCCCGGTGCAAAGACGGTTCCGTGCGCAATATCGCGGGCGATCAGGCGGGCAAGTGCATGGATGTCGCCCTTGGCCGATCGCACATCGCTCAGGCCCACAGAACGTGCGGCCTCGGCCGTCGTATCACCGACGGCAAATACGGGCAGGTGCTTATAGGCCAACAGATCAGAGCCGATGGCCTTGATCGTATTGGGGCTGGTCAGGGCTACAGCCGTCAGGTCTGCGGGCGAGGGGGCTGCGGACATGGCGCCGGTAATGCTGCGCACCTCCAGCAGGGGGGCGACAACAGGCTCCCAGCCCAGATCGCGCACATGGTGGGCCGTAATGTCGGCCCGTGGCTGTGTGCGGGTGATCCAGACGCGGGGCGAGGCGTTCACTGGGTCAGAACTCGACTTTCTGGTCGCCTGCCGCAGCCTTGACCGCTTCACCAAGCTGGCGGCCCAGAGCGGTGACGTCTGCTTCGGTGGAGGTGGCGGCGATGGTGCCGCGCTGCGTCCAGCGGCCCTTGCCGTCGGGTGACAGCATTTCGGTGCCGATATGCATGGTCTCGCTGTCGATATGGGCAAAGGCCCCGACAGCGGTGCGGCACGAGCCTTCCAGCGCCAGCATGGCACCGCGCTCGGCGGCCACGCACAGGGCGGTTGGTGCATGGTTCAGGGCCTTGGCCCAGATGCTGTCGGTGTCGCCTGCGCGGGTTTGCAGGGCCAGCGCGCCCTGACCCGGTGCGGGCAGGAAGGCGGTCAGGTCGAGACGCTCGGTAATCACTTCGCCCAGACCCAGACGGTTCAGGCCCGAGCAGGCCAGAAGGATGGCGTCGAAATCGCCGTCTTTCAAACGGCGCAGGCGCGTATCGACATTGCCGCGCAGCATTTCGATCTGCAGGTCCGGTCGGATCGACAGCAACTGGGCCTGACGGCGCAGCGAGGCGGTGCCGATCTTGGCCCCGTGCGGAAGATCGGCCAGTGACGACCAGTTTTCCGAAATAAAGGCATCGCGCGGGTCTTCGCGTTCGGGGATGGCGGCAATGGCCAGACCGTCCGGCTGTTCGGCGGGCACATCCTTCATGGAGTGAACCGCGACATCGACGCGGCCTTCAAGGAGGGCTTCTTCGATTTCTTTGGTGAACAACGACTTGCCGCCTACTTCCAGCAGGCGGCGATCCTGAATGCGGTCGCCGGTGGTGACGATCTCGACCAGCGGCACGGCGTGGATAATCTCGTCTTCGGGGACCCCCAGAGCGCGGCCAATGGCGCGCTGCATCATGCCAGACTGGGCCAGTGCCAGTTTGGAGCGACGGGTACCGATGCGAAGAAGGGGTGCCATAAAACGTCCCAGCCGTTGCGAAAAAGGGTCCGGATCGCTACCTCGACCCGATGGATAAGGCCGCGAACTATAGCAGCGAACCCGAAGGCGCAAATATGCGGCCTGTAAACCGTCAAAATGACGGGGATCAGGTGCTGACTGTCCTGGGTCTGGAAACCAGTTGCGACGAGACGGCGGCTTCGGTCGTGCGCCTTGGGCCGGACGGGGCCACGGTGCTGTCCAGTGTGATCTATAGCCAGATCGACGAGCATGCGGCCTATGGCGGCGTGGTGCCCGAAATCGCGGCCCGCAGCCATGTGGAGATGATCGACACCGTCACCCGTCAGGCCATGGAGCAATCCGGCCTCGACTGGAGCGAACTGTCGGGCGTGGCGGCAACCGCTGGCCCCGGTCTGGTCGGTGGTGTGATGGTGGGTCTGTCCTATGGCAAGGCGGTGGCCTTGGCGCGTGACCTGCCGCTGGTGGCAATCAACCACCTTGAGGGCCATGCCGTTTCGGCGCGTCTGGGTGCAGAGACGGCCTATCCGTTCCTGTTGCTTTTGGTGTCGGGTGGTCACTGCCAGTTGCTGGAAGTGCGCGGCATTGGCGATATGAGCCGCCTTGGCACCACGATCGACGATGCGGCGGGCGAAGCTTTCGACAAGATCGCCAAGGCTATGGGCTTGGGCTATCCGGGAGGCCCTGCGCTGGAGAAGCTGGCGGCGTCCGGTGATGGCTCGCGCTATGAGCTTCCGCGTGCGCTGCTGGGGCGTAAGGATTGTGATTTCTCGTTCTCGGGCCTGAAGACGGCCGCCTCGCGTCTGGCGCAGACCTGCGAGACCGAGCAGGACAGGGCGGACCTTGCCGATGCCGTACAAAAGGCGATTGCCCGTCAGTTGATGGAACGCACCGAGCGGGCGATGAAGGCCTATCTGGAAAGCCATCCGGAACTGGTGGCGTATGACGCCGCAGCCGGAGCCGCCAAGAGCGGTCAGCGCCTGTTTGTGGTTGCAGGGGGGGTAGCGGCCAACAAGACGGTTCGCGCGACTCTGCAAAAACTGGCGACAAAATACGGCTTTGGTTTCTTTGCGCCGCCGATGGCTTATTGCACCGATAATGCCGCAATGATTGCCTTGGCGGGGGCCGAAAGGCTGGAAAAAGGCTGGGTGTCGGACCTTGATGCGGTGGCGCGACCCAGATGGCCTCTGGACGAAGCGCGCGCGACAGGTGATCCTGTGCACAAGAAACAAGGGCGCAAAGGCGCCAAGGCGTGAGACCTGCGGGGAAACTCACCGCCTGCGGAGTGACTATGAATTTTAAAACGGCAGGTGTTATCGGCGCCGGTGCATGGGGAACTGCACTGGCCCAGAGCGCAGCAGCAGCGGGCCTTCAGGTCACGCTGCAGGCCCGTGAGGCCGAGGTGGCCGACAGTATCCGCACCACGCGGATCAACGAAGCCTTCCTGCCGGGGGTCGAACTGGATGCTTCGATCGCCGTCACCTCCGATCTGGCTGATCTGGCGAACTGCGATCTGATTCTGGCTGTACCGCCGGCCCAGCATATGCGGGCAACACTGGCGGCGTTTGCGCCCCATGCGCGCGCGGGTCTGCCGATTGTGCTGTGCTCCAAGGGTATCGAGCGCGGCTCGCTGAAGCTGATGGCTGATGTTCTGGCCGAAACCATTCCGCATGCGGTGACAGCGGTGCTGTCGGGCCCCAGCTTTGCCGCCGAGGTGGCGCGAGGCCTGCCCAGCGCGGTGACGCTGGCCTGTGCCGATCTTGATATGGCCGAGAAGCTGGCGGGTGCGTTGTCCGGTCCGGTGTTCCGTCCCTATTATGCCGACGACATTATCGGTGCCGAGACGGGCGGGGCGCTGAAGAACGTTTTGGCCATTGCCTGCGGTATCGTTGAAGGCCGCCAGATGGGTCGCAGCGCCCACGCGGCGGTTATCACGCGCGGCTTTGCCGAGATTGTGCGCGTTACCGAGGCTCTGGGCGGCAATCCGCAAACGGTGACGGGCCTGTGCGGTCTGGGCGATCTGGTGCTGACCTGCTCCAGCCCGCAATCACGCAATATGAGCTTGGGTCTGGCCCTGGGGCAGGGCATGAGCGTCGAGCAGGCCTTGGCGGGCAAGCGTTCGGTTGCCGAGGGCTATGAAAGCGCACCGGCCGTGCGCGAACTGTCCAAAAAGCTGAATGTCGAAACCCCGATCATCGAGGCTGTGGCCGCGGTTCTGGCCGGTGAAACCACGGTGGATGCGGCGATCGAGAACCTGATGAAGCGCCCGATCAAGCCGGAACGCGAATGAGCGAGGCGGACACCGCGCCTGTAGCCGAAGAGCGCGAGCGCGTCTGGAAAACCCCTGCCAATGTCGCCCTGTGCGCGTTTGACGATCTGGCGGACCCGTCATCGCGCGGGTTTGTGCTGCAGATCGGCGAGGCTTTTTTTCACGGTTTTGTGGTGAAGAAGGATGGCGAGGTTGCGGGCTGGGTGGATCGTTGCCCGCATGCCGGTTTCCCGATTGCCATGGAGCTGGACCGTTATCTGTCCAATGACGGCTCGGTCATCCTGTGTGGATGGCACGGTGCGGTGTTCGAGCCGCTGACAGGGGCCTGTGTCGGTGGTCCGTGTGCGGGTGGCAAGCTGACGCCTTGGCCGGTTCAGGTGGTGAACGGGATCGTTCGCACCGCCTGACACAAGCTCTCCTGAACTAGTCTTTCAGGCGCTTGGCGTTTTCGGTTACACGCGCATGCAGCGGGGCCATGATCTTGGCCTGTGCCACCAATCCTTGTGACCACAGGTTCATGCCATCGACCATGGCCTGACCCCAGAACTGGGCGACCTGCTCGGTTTGCAAGGCCAGACGTTTGGCCTCGTCGGCTTCACGCGACAAAGCATCCAGATTGGCCTGCAACTGTTGCGCATTGCGGCGGGCCATGTCGGTACAGGCCTCGCCCATTTCAAACGCCGCATGACCGGCGGCACCGGCCGAGGCTGTAAAAGCCTCGACCTTTTCCGAACCCATCCGGCCGATTTCCGCATGGTCGGCCCTGACGGGATCGACAGCGGCCTCGGCCAGTTTCTCCAGACGTTTCTGAACGACGAAGGCGCTCGCCTCGGCCATTTCCTGACCGGTGCGAAGATTGGCTTCGGCATTTCGCAAAATGTCGGAGACGGGTTTTTTCATATGGGTGTCCGAACTCAGGCTACGGGCAGAACTTCATTGGCAAACGCATTCACGTCGGCAATCAGGGCCGGCACGGCAAAGTCGATGATCTGCTGGCCTTTTTCCGGCGTGGCTTGAGCCGGGTCAGAACCGATACGGCCGTCGGGGAAGCGGGCGCGATAGTCGTTGGCATCGCGGATCGGGCCGGTCGGCGCGATCTTCGGCTCGTAGCTGGCGGTCTTTACGCGATCCGGATAGGCGGCATAGGTGACGGCGATTTCCGACGGCGTGGCGTGCGAGCCGTGACCGACTGGGAAGATGTCTTCACACAGCTTTTGTACGCCGGGCAGGTCCCACCAGTTGCGCAGTTTCAGCACGAAGGGCGGACGCTCGGCCCAAGGCTCCGGGGTGAACGACCACTCGGCATAGATTTCGGCAAAGGCGGCTTCGATGGTGGCGACATTACCGCCATGACCATTGAGGAAATAGATGCGCTCGAAACCGTGACGGGCCAGCGACGACACCCAGTCTGCAATCGCACCCATAAAGGTGGACGGACGCAGCGTAATGGTGCCGGGGAAGGCCAGATGGTGCTGGGCCATGCCGATATTGAAGGTCGGTGCCACCAGAATGTTCTCGTCGGCTTTTTCAGCCGCATGGGCGATGATTTCCGGGCAGAGCCAGTCGGTGCCCAGAAGGCCGGTCGGGCCATGCTGCTCGTTCGAGCCGATGGGGACGATGACCGTCTTGGCCAGCACATGGCCGGACTTCAGATAGGCATCGATTTCAGGCCAGGACGAAAGGTGGATCAGCATATTGAGGCTCCGCAAGGCCGCATTGGCAGCCATTCGAAAAAACAGGTCTCCTGTTTAGGCTGATCCGTGCGCGATGGCTATTGCGGCTATGGGCGTAACGGGTGTTCAGACCGCATAGGCGCGCACAAAACGACGTGCGGTCTCGTTGGCATGATTGACCGCGTCCATATCCAGAGCCTCCAGCCCTAGAACCATGCGCAGATGGGCATGGCCCAGCACCATGCCGACAAACATCTCGGCCGCCTGATCGGGGTTCTGGATAGCCAGCTGGCCCTGTTCGTTGCGCTCTTTGAGCCATTGCGACAGACGGCGCAGGCTGCGGGCGGGACCAGCATCGAACACGGCGGCGGCCAGTTCGTGATCTTCGCGCGAGACAAAGGCCAGTGCCCGAAGATGCTCCGAGCTGTTGGCCTGCACGACCCGTGTTAACAGGGCCATGGCCATGCCGCTGAGCGCCTGTTGCGGGCTGCCGGTATTTTCCAGCGGCGAGGTGATGGACAAGGAACGCTGGGTCAGTAGCGCCCGAGCCAGCTCGGCCTTGGAGGGATAACGATTGTAGAGGGTCTGTTTGGAAACACCGGCAATGCGCGCGATCTCGGCCATGGATGCTTTGCCCCCCTTGCGGGCGAACAGGTCGATGGCGGCGGCCATGATGGCCTCGCTTTTCTGTTCGTCGATCTGGCCGGGGGCTCTGGGCATCTAGTGTATCTCGGCAGAGGGGGCGGGCCGGTCCGTTTTGGCCGGACTGGCAAACAGGGTGACAACGGCGGCAAACGCACACGCAACCGCCAGTAGGGCAAAGGCATCACCGAAAGCCTGCGTGGTCGCCTGCTTCTGGAACATGCCGTAAACCGCTTTCAGGGCCGAGGCGTGCGGGTCGATCGAGGATGCAAACCTTGCGGTCAGGGTCTCGATCATTTGCCGCATCTGCACATGGGTTTGATCGACCTTCGAGGTCAATTCGGCCATATGTCGCGCCGTGTTCTGGGTGATGCTGGTATTGAGGATGGCCAGCCCGAAGGCCCCGCCCACATTGCGCGACAGGTTCACCAGACCCGAGGCATTCTTGACCATATGCGGGGGCAGGGTGGCCATGGTCACCTGTTGCGAGGCGATCATGGCGATCATCACACCGGCACCGCGCATGGCCTGCACACCGGCAAACTCCCAAAAGCCCCACTGCTCGGTGACCAGACGTGCATCCCACATGCCCCATGAGGCCATGATAAAGCCGACAAACATCAGGATGCGGGCATCGACCATCCGGACCAGACGCCCCGCAAAAGGACCCATGGCAAACATGGACAGGCCCGAGACAACCATGGTGGTGCCGACCTCGGCTGCTGAATAGTCGCGCACCCGTCCCAAGAATAAGGGGATCAGGAACGAGCCACCGAACAGGGCAGCCCCGAGGGTAAAGGTCATAATGACCCCGACCAGAAAATTACGGTTGCCGAAGGCCCGCAACTCCACAATCGGGTTCTTGGATGACAGAGACCGCCAGATAAAGGCGGGGCCACAAATGGCGGCCACAACCGTCAGCAGCAGGATGTGGTCATTGGCGAACCAGTCCTCCTTGGAGCCTTCTTCCAGCACGAATTGCAGGCTCATCAGGAAGGCGGCCATCAGCAACAGCCCCTGCCAGTCAAAGCCCTTGGCCAGAGACGGATCGCCCTTGTCGAAATCGGCATAGCGGCCGACTAGAAACAGCACGACCATGCCGGGGAAGATGTTGATGAAGAACAGCCAGCGCCAGCTGAGCCACTCGGTCAGATGCCCGCCCAGTGTCGGTCCGACGGTGGGGGCCAAGGTCACGATCAACCCCATAATGACGCTGGCCGTCACCCGCTTTTCTGGCGGGAAGGCGGTAAAGGCCACAGCAAAGACGGTGGGGATCATGGCCCCACCGACAAAGCCCTGAATGGCGCGGAAAAAGATCATCATCTCGATGGATGACGACAGCCCGACCAGAACGCTGGTGATCAAAAATCCGGTGCAGGAGGCCAGAAACACCTTCTGGGTGCCCCACAGGCGCGACAGAAAACCCGACAGCGGGATCATCACCACTTCGGGGATCAGATAGGCGGTCTGGATCCAGCTGATTTCATCGGCCGATGCCCCGATGCCGGCCTGAATCTGGGGCAGGGAGGAGGCGACGATCTGGATATCCAGAATGGCCATGAACTGGCCCAGAACCATGCCGGCAAAGCCGAGCAGCAGCATGGTCCAGTTGATGGGAGCCTCGCCCTCGGCCGTATGGGCATGCGCGGTGGTTGCGGCGGCGCTCATCAGCGGGCATCAGGCTGGGCTTGGGCGGCGCTCTTGAGGTCCACCGTGACATGCACCGACAGGCCGGGACGCAGGCCCAGACGGGCGGCGTCCTCAACGGCGATCCGTACCGGCACACGCTGGGTGATCTTGGTGAAATTGCCGGTCGCATTCTCGACGGGGATCAGGGCAAATTCCGAGCCGGTCGCCGGCGCAAAGCTGTCGATCACACCCTTGATCTTGCGGTCGGGGAAGGCGTCGGCCTTGATGGAAACCTGCTGGCCCAACTGCATGCGGTTCAGCTGGGTTTCCTTGAAATTGGCCACCACATAGATGTCGCCCAGAGGCACGACCGACATCAGCGGGCTACCGGCCTGAACCACCTGACCGACGCGCACACCGCGCGCGCCAACGGCGCCCTTGATGGGCGCGCGGATTATGGTGCGCTCCAGCGTGAGACGGGCCTGCTCGACGGCGGCCTCGGCTTTTTGCACGGCGGCCGTGGACTGGTTGCGCGACGAGGACAGTACACCAAGGGTGCGCTGTTCGGCGGTCAGGGCGGCTTGTGCCTGCGCGACGCTGGCGCGGGCGGTGTCGGCTTGAGCGCGCTGGGTGTCCATGCGCTGGGTCGAGACCCAGCCCTGACGGGCCAGCTGGCCGTAGCGGTCCACCTCCTTGCGGGCCAGATCGGCCTGTGTACGGGTCTGGTCCACAGCGGCGGCGCGGGCGGCGATGGCGGCCTGTTGTTGTTCCAGTTGGGCATCGACATTACCGACGGCGGCTCTTAGCGCAGCCAGATTGGCCTCGGCCTCGGCCAGTTCTGCCTTGGCATCGGCATCGTCCAGTCGCACCAGCACCTGTCCGGCCTCGACATTCTGGTTATCCTTGACCAGCACTTCGACCACCTGCCCGCCGATGCGCGGGGCGATCATGACCATGTCGGCCTCGACAAAGGCGTTGTCGGTCTTTTCCCACCTTTGCTTGCTGATCCACCAATAGCCGCCACCCACAATAAGGGCGATAGCCACAGCGACAGCGATGAACAGGGGCAGGCGTTTGCGCGGGGAGGCGGCCATGGTGAACAACTGAGTTGGGGAGGAGTTGAAATTTGGCGCGAAAAATGGACCCATTGGTCCAAAAATCAATAGGCGAGTTTTGCCAAAGCCTGTTTTAATGCGCGGGCCGGACTATGGGCGGCCTCAAAGGCTTGCTTCCAAAGGCTTTCGCGGCCATGCCAATAGGGTCATGACCGATGCCAAACGCCCCGTTTCAAAGTCTGTTCGCGCCGCGCTGACCCCGTCTTCGGGTGTGCGCAAATCACGTCAGCCGAAAAAGGCACCTGTCGGGGTGATCGTGCGCTGGCCGCCCAGCAAGACCAAGGTCGAGACGGTGTTTGCGCGTTTGTCGGCCATCATGCCCGAGCCCAAGACCGAGCTGGACTTTGTGAACCCCTATACGCTGGTGGTGGCGGTGGCCTTGTCGGCACAGGCGACCGATGTGGGGGTCAACAAGGCGACCAAGGCCCTGTTTGCCGTGGCCGATACGCCCGAGAAAATGCTGGCGTTGGGGGAGGAGGGGTTGATCCCCTATATCGCCTCCATCGGGCTTTATCGCACCAAGGCCAAGAATGTGATCGCCGCCGCCCGTATGCTGGTCAATCAGCACGGCGGTCAGGTGCCGCTCAACCGCAAGGACCTACAGGCCCTGCCGGGGGTCGGGCGCAAGACCGCCAGCGTGGTGCTGAACGAACTGGATATCGAACCGGCCATTGCCGTCGACACCCATGTGTTCCGTGTTTCGCACCGTCTGGGACTGGCCAATGGTTCGACGCCGGACAAGGTCGAGGACCAGTTGCATCAGGTGGTGCCCAAGAAATGGCTGGCCAAGGCGCACCACTGGCTGATCCTGCATGGCCGCTATACCTGTCTGGCACAGCGGCCTAAATGCGGGGGCTGTGTGCTGGCTGATATCTGCCCGTCGCGGGCCAGTTTTGCCGACTAGAGACGGGCTTTGACGGCTTGTGCAAAGCGGGCACCGGCCTGTGGCGCAGAGGCCAGATAGAAGTCAGGCTCGATCAGCTCGGCCTCCATCAGCACCCATTGACCGACCTCGTCGCGGGTCAGGTCGATACGGGCATAAAGCAGGTCATCGCCAAACGAGTCGAGCACCGCTTGGGCTAGGTCTAGCGCCTCGGGCGGGGCGCTCTCGAGCGCCTGATACTGGCCACCGAACTGCACCTGAATGCGGAACTCGCCCGTGACGGGGCGCTTGTTGACGACATGGGACAACTGACCACCAAAGAAAAAAAGCGAGGTTTCGCCCTCGGTTTCGATGGTGGGCAGATAGGACTGGATCATCGCCGCCCCTTGCGGAGCCTTGGCCAGTTTTGCGGCCCAGTCCGTATTTCGGTCCAGACGCAGCGTCCGGTATGCCCCTGCGGAAATGGTCGGTTTGACGATCAGCACATCGCTGGCCAGATCATCAAAGGCCATGTCGATATCGCGCGCGGTAACACGCTCGACAAAACGGGTGGCGGCCATCGGGATGCCGTGATCGATCAGCCCTTGCAGATAGGCCTTGTCGGAGTTCCACATCAGGGTCTCGGCACTGTTGGCCAAAGGCAGGCCCTCATCCTTCCACAGCGCGCAGGCCTTGAGCCATTTTGCGTGGTCACGGTGATAGCCCCAGACAATCACCGGCAGGATCAGGTCATAGGCTTTCAGGCCCGAAGCATCCTCGGCATGCATCGTCCACGGTTCGGCATGGACCTGCAGACCCGCCTCGACCAGCGCGGCTTTCAGAACCTCCAGCACCTGTGGCCACTGTCCGGCATAGGAGGGGTCGGCAGGGTCGGGGGTCAGGATGGCAATCTTGGACATGGTCACTCTAACGCTTTGCAAAACCGTAGAACGCGATATTTCACGTGAAACAGTGGCGCGAAACCCCTCGCGCGACTAAGGAAGCCCTATGACCCAAAACACCACTGATGTCCGTTTCGATGTGCTGGCTGTCGGCAATGCCATCGTTGACGTTCTGGCCCCGTGCGAGGCCGCCTTCCTTGAACAGCGCGGCCTTGTCCCCGGTTCGATGCAATTGGTCGACGAAGACCAGAGCGCACAACTGTATGAAGGCATGACACCGGGCGTAGAGGCTTCGGGCGGTTCAGCTGGCAATACCGTGGCGGGCGTGGCTTCCTATGGTGGTCGTGCGGCCTATATCGGCAAGATCGCCAAGGACCAGCTGGGCGAGGTGTTTGCCCACGATATCCGTGCGGGCGGCGTACATTTCGATACACCGGTTCTGGAGGGCGGTGCCGGTACCGGCCGCTGCCTGATCAACGTCACCGGTGACGGCCAGCGCACCATGTGCACCTTCCTCGGCGCTGCCAACCAGCTGACCGTGGCCGATATTGACGAGGCGCTGATCGGTTCCAGCGCCATTGTCTATCTGGAAGGCTATCTGTTTGATCCGGCTCCGGCGCGTGCAGCGTTCGAAGCCGCAGCGGCTGCGGCCCACAAGGCCGGTCGCAAGGTCGCCATCACCCTGTCGGACTCGTTCGTGGTTCACCGCTGGCGCGCCGAACTGCTGGACTTCATCAAGACCTCGGCAGACATCGTTCTGGCCAACGAAGCCGAGCTGGCCGCCCTGTTCGAGACCGAAGATTTTGACGCCGCTGCCGACCAACTGGCCGCTATTGTCGAGATTGCGGCGGTCACACGCGGCGAGCATGGCTCGGTCATCATCTGCGGCGAACAGCGCGTTGCCGTCGCCGCCTTTGCCGTGGACAAGGTTCTGGATACGACCGGTGCCGGTGACCAGTATGCAGCCGGCTTCCTCGTGGGTCTGGCGCGCGGTCTGTCCCTGACCGATGCAGGCAAGCTGGGTTCGCTGGCCGCTTCGGAAGTCATCGCCCACTGGGGCCCGCGTCCGCAGGTCAAGCTGGCGGAACTGGCGGCTGAGCACGGCCTGACCCTATAATAAAACAGGGCAGCTAAAAAACAGGGCAGCAGGTGCGTCATGCGCCTGCTGCCCTTTTTCTTTTGGCCGTGCGGTTACGTCTGCTTGCTGTCCTGCGCGGGGACGGGTAATCGGCAAACTATGTTTGGTCTCGCCAATCCCGATCGTTTCATGCGTTTCACCGGCCCTCTGGTTCCGGTGCTCTGGGCTGTTGCTATCGGCCTCTTGCTTTGGGGGACGGTGCTGAGTTTCTCGGTGCCGGAAGATTACCAGCAGGGTGATACCGTCCGCATCATGTTCATCCATGTGCCGGCGGCGATTGTCGGTCTCGGGGCATATCTGGCTCTGGGCGTTTCCAGCTTTTTTGCCCTCGTATTCCGTCATCCTCTGGCCGATGCCGCTGCGCGTGCCGCCGCCCTACCGGGCGCAGCCCTGACGGCCCTTGCCCTGTTTACCGGATCGCTGTGGGGCAAGCCCATGTGGGGCACATGGTGGGTGTGGGATGCCCGCCTGACCTCGGTGCTGGTGCTGTTTCTCTTCTATATCGGCTACATGGCCCTGCGCTCGTCGATTGACGATGAACAGCGCGCCTCCAAGGCTGCGGCTGTGCTGGGCATGGTGGGGCTTATCAACCTGCCGATCGTGAAATTCTCGGTGGACTGGTGGAACACCCTGCACCAGCCCGCATCGCTGATCCGCTCGGGCGGCACCAGTGTCGATCCGGCCTATCTTCCCGCGCTGCTGGCGATGATTTTCGGTTACGGACTTTTCTTTGGCGCGATCTGGTTGACCTCAATTCGCAGTGAGGTAGGCCGCCGCCGCGTATTGTCTCTTAAGGCCCGTGCGGCCCAAAACGCCTGAGAGAGGTCCAGATGTTCGATTTCGATATGGGAAAACATGCGGCCTATGTCTGGCCTGCATGGGGCGCGACGATCGTGGTCTTTGTGGCTCTGGCCGCGCGTGCAGCCACTCAGTCCTTACGCATAAAGCGTGAGCTGGCCCGTCTGGAAGCTGACAGGAAGTCCCGATGAACCGCTGGATCGCCGCCATACCGGTTGCGGCCCTTGCGGCGCTCGGACTGTTTCTGGCCTTCCAGATGCAGCAGATGTCCAAGAATGGTGCCGACAGCCGTTATGCGCCCGCCGCTCTGGTCGGACAGCCTGTTCCCGAAACCGTTCTGCCCCTGCTGGAAGGTGATGTCGCGTCCAACCGGATGCTGGACATCAAGACCGCTGCTGTCGGCAAGCCGATGGTGCTGAACGTATTTGCCAGCTGGTGTGCGCCATGCCGCCTCGAGCACCCGCAACTGATGGCGCTCAAGGCGCAGGGCATCAAGGTTGTCGGCATCGCCTACAAGGATGATCCGGTCAAAACCCGTGCCTTCCTCGATGAACTGGGTGATCCGTTCGATGTCATTCTGGTCGATCAGGAAGGCCGCGCCGGATTGGATCTGGGTATTTCCGGTGTGCCGGAAACCTTCGTCGTCGATGCCTATGGTGAAGTGACCTACAAGGCCTCGGGACCGATCCTGACCGATGCAGACCGACAGGCGCTGGAACAGGCTTACAAGGCCCGCTGACCGGCGGTTTAAACAGGGTGAGCGCGGCGTTAACTATAACTTAGGGCCGGTCGGGCAAAGCTTGTCCTATGTCGGCCATTGCTCCAGATCGTCCGTTCTTTCCCCCCAACCCGACAGGGCAGGGCGGAGCCTCCGCGTTCAATGCCACGCGGGCGCTAAAGGACGCACAGGCGGCCTTCTTCAGACCGGTGGCAGCCAGCGTCACACCAGCGGTGGCCCAACCGACCAAGTCTGAAACCGTAGACCTGCCCGCGCTGGATACCCAGCCGGCGTTCAAACGGCCGGGTTCCTATCTGGATATCCGCGTCTAGGATTCTGCAGGCTATTGCGGCTCTGCGGTAACCGGCTGGGCCTTGGCTTTTTTGGATTTCTTGACCGGCTCGCCATCATCGGACTTGGCGGCCTTCTTGGCCAGTTTGGCGATCTTGCGGGCTTCTTTGTCAGCCTTTTTGGCGGCTTTCTTGGCGATCTTGATCTCTTCGGGGGCCTTGTCTGCGACCTCGGCCAACTGGGCAAGAGTTTCAAGGAAGGTCTGGCGACGGCCTTTGGACAACATGGCCAAAATACGCTTGTCGGCTGCGGCCACACAGGGCCGTGCGGCCTCCAGGGCGGCAAGGCCTTCTTCTGAGACACGCACCGCCTTGGCGCGGGCATCCAGCGCCGACTTCTCGCGCAGCAACAGCCCCTTGGTGGTCATGCGGCTGACCAGATCGGCCAGTGTGGAACGGTCGATGCCGGTGGCCTTGACCAGTTCGGTCTGGGTCAGGCCCTGACGCTGGGCGGCCACTTCCAGAACCGCATACTGGCGCTGGGTGATGCCGCTCTGGGCCGATTCCTCGGCATAGATATCGAGGCACAGTTGCAAGGCGCGGTGCATCAGATGGCTGGGCGACTGAGCCAGTTCATTGATCGGGGTCTTGTGTTTGGCAGCTTTGATCATCGGCTCTCTCGACATGGGGCGTCTATGTGTTGGCTAACAATCGGGGTTAAAGCTTTGACGACGGTTCAAAGGCGGTGTGCTGACATTTTCAGCGAAGGCGGAAAACAATAAGGCCCGCCGTCTGAATAACGGCGGGCCTTGGGAATGGTTCAGCTTTGAAGATCAGGCGCTTTGTTCGGGCTCTTCTTCCTTGATCAGGTGCTTCATGATGAAGAAGACCTGCCAGATACCGAAGGCCGCAGAAGCCACCCACAGCCCCCCGCGGAAGGCGACCCAGAAGTCATCGGACTGGGTCCGCCAGATGGTTTCATTGACGATGGCTACACACAGGAAGAACAGGCCGTAGCGCAAGGTCAGTCCACGCCAGCCCGCATCGGTCAGGTTAAAGGCGCTGCCCAGAAGATATTTGAACGCCGCCTTGTTGAAGACCAGTGAGCCCAGAAGAATGGCCGACAGGGCCAGATTTTGAACCGTGATCTTGATCTTCAGCAGGTTGGGGTCGTGGAAGAAGATGGTCAGGGTGCCGAACACCAGCGCAAACAGACCACTGAACAGCGGCATGGGCGCAAGGCGTTTCTCCAGCAACCATCCGGCGACAAGGGCAATCGCCGAGGCACCGACCAAGACCCATGTGGCCTGGATAATGGCTTCGCTACTGTCCATTTTCTGGAAGAAACGCAGGAAGACATAACTGCCCATAAAGGCAATCAGCGCACCGAAATCGATGGCCTGGCGCAGGTTTGAATTTTGTTTGCCTTCGGCCAAGTATCAGTCCTCCAGACCGACGAGAGAGCGGGCAAAGGCGGTGGCGTCGAAGTCTTGCAAGTCTTCGATCCCCTCGCCGACGCCGATCAGTTTAATGGGGGCGTCCGACGCCTGTGCCACCGGCACCAGAACGCCACCGCGGGCGGTGCCGTCCAACTTGGTCATCACCACGCCCGATACATAGGCCGTGCGGCCAAATACTTTTTCCTGCTCCAGCGCATTGCGCCCCACCGTGGCGTCCAGCACCAGCAGGGTTTCGTGCGGGGCATTGGCATCGACCTTTTTCAGCACGCGCACGATCTTCAGCAGTTCGTCCATCAGGGTGGACTTGTTCTGCAGGCGACCGGCCGTGTCGATCAGGACAACGTCAAAGCCTTCAGCCTTGGCCTTGGTATAGGCATCAAAGGCAAGGCCCGCCGCATCGGCACCGTCGCGGCGGCTCTCGAAATGCGCGCCCGAGCGGTCCGCCCAGACTTTCAGCTGTTCGCGGGCGGCGGCGCGGAAGGTATCACCCGCCACGATCATCACCTTGGCCCCCTTGGCCGTAAGATCGGCGGCGATCTTGCCCAGAGTGGTGGTCTTGCCCGATCCGTTGACGCCGACAAACAGCACCACATAGGGCTTGTCGCCGCTTAACGGGTCGAATTTGGCCTGACGCGGCGCAAGCTCGGCGGCGACCGCCTCGGCCAGCGCTTCTTTGACCTCGCGCTCGTCCGAGGTCTTGCCGAACCGCAGGGCGCGGAAGCGCTCGACGATGCGGGCCGACGCCGCCGGACCCAGATCGCTCTCGATCAGATGTTCCTCGAGTTGTTCGAGGTGCTCTTCGGACAGGGGTTCCTTGGCGAAAGTCGAGACGACCTGATCGGTCATCTGCTTCGAAGAGCGGGACAAACCCTCGCTCAGTCGCTGGAACCAGCCTTTTTTCGGCGTATCGCTCATAGAAACTGCTCTAGCCGACGATGGTTCTCAGGTCACGCGCGAACCTATAAGGATAGGTGTCCTGTTTCGCTTTCCGGAAAGTTGCCATGGTCCAGTCGAGACATCCCTTCTTTGAAGCCCGTACCCACGGTTTTGTGCGCACCGCGGCGGCGACGCCTGTGGTGCATGTGGCCGATCCGGTCACCAACGGGGACGAGCACGAGGCGCTGATCCGCAAGGCCGCCGAAGAAGGTGTTGATCTTCTGGTGTTTCCGGAGCTGTCGCTCAGTGCCTATGCGATCGACGACCTGCATATGCAGTCTGCGCTTCTGGAGGCGGTCGAGGACCAGATTGCCCGCCTGTGCGCCCTGACCGAACAGTTTGATCTGGTGGCGGTGGTCGGGGCTCCGCTGCGACATGGTGACAGCCTGTTCAACTGCGCCGTGGTGCTGGGGGGCGGTGAGGTTCTGGGCGTGGTGCCCAAGACCTATCTGCCGAACTACCGCGAATATTATGAAAAGCGCTGGTTCGCCCCTGCGGCCTCGCGCACCGAGGACGCCATCAGCCTGAACGGAGAGCGCGTCGATTTCGCGCCGGGTCTGGTGTTCGAGGCGGTCAACCGTCCGGGCTTTATTTTTGCCGTCGAAATCTGCGAGGACTTCTGGGCCCCGCAACCGCCGTCCACCCGTGCGGCCATGGCGGGCGCGCGTATCCTGTGCAACCTGTCGGCGTCCAACATCGTCATCGGCAAGTCAGACGAGCGCGCCCTGATGTGTGCCTCGCAATCGGCCCGCACCTTGTCGGCCTATGTGTTTGCCGCCTCCGGCTGGGGTGAGAGCACGACCGATCTGGCATGGGACGGTCAGGCCATGATCCACGAACTGGGGGTCAAGCTGGTCGAGGGCGAGCGGTTCTCGCTGGAAAGCCATCTGACCATTGCCGATGTGGATGTGGACCGGATCGGTCTGGACCGTCTGCGTAACGGCACCTTTGCCGACTGCGCCCGTATGGAGGGCGAAACGGCCGTGATCGTGCCGTTCGAAGCGGGCGAGGGTCCACAGGAAGGCCCGATGGGCGATGTGATACGCCCGCTGGACCGTTTCCCGTTCGTGCCCGACGATGCCGCGCGCCTCGATCAGGACTGCTACGAGGCCTTCAATATTCAGGTTCAGGGCCTGATGCGTCGCATGACGGCGACAGGCGCAAAGACGCTGGTGATCGGGGTTTCGGGTGGGCTGGATTCCACTCAGGCCCTGCTAGTGGCGTGCCGCGCCTTTGATCGGCTTGAAATCCCGCGCTCTGGCATTCTGGCCTATACCATGCCCGGCTTTGCGACCTCGGACGGCACCAAGTCGAACGCCTGGGCGCTGATGAAGGCGCTGAAGGTTTCGGGCCACGAGATCGATATCCGCCCCGCCGCCAGCGCCATGCTGGAAGGCATCGGCCATCCCTATGCCAAGGGCGAGCCGGTCTATGACATCACGTTCGAGAATGTTCAGGCGGGCCTTCGCACCGACTATCTGTTCCGTCTGGCCAACCACAATAACGGCTTCGTTCTGGGTACGGGCGATCTGTCGGAACTGGCGCTGGGCTGGTGCACCTATGGCGTCGGCGACCATATGAGCCATTACAACGTCAATGGCGGCGTGGCCAAAACCCTGATCCGCCATCTGATCCGCTGGGTGGCCGACAAGGCGGTGGTGGGGGCGGGGGCCAGCCCGACGCTGCACGCCATTCTGGCCACCGAGATTTCGCCCGAACTGGTGCCCGCAGGGGCGGACGGAAAAATCCAGTCCACCGAGGGCACGGTCGGCCCCTATGCGCTGAACGACTTCTTCCTGTTTTATATCAGTCGCTACGGCATGAATCCGTCCAAGGTGGCCTATCTGGCGCATCAGGCTTGGTCGGATGCCACACGCGGGCTGTGGCCTGCCGGTATGCCGGACGAAGAACAGGTCGCCTATGATCTGGAGGTCATCCGGTACTGGCTGCGGAAATTCCTGATCCGTTTCTTCCAGACCAGCCAGTTCAAACGCTCGGCTGTACCTAACGGACCCAAGGTGGTGACGGGTGGATCCCTGTCGCCGCGCGGCGACTGGCGGGCCCCGTCCGACAGTTCGGCGCGGGTCTGGCTGGAGGAGTTGGACGGCAATCTGCCGCCGGTCACCCTCAGCCGCGTACAATAAACCCTGCATACAACATGGTTTTTCTTCGCGCAGTCAGCTACAGGGCCCTTTATGACTGATGAAATCACCCGCGACAGCAATGGCGCTGAGCTGAAAGACGGCGACAGCGTAACCCTCATCAAGGACCTCAAGGTCAAGGGCTCGGGGGGCGTGACCCTCAAGCGCGGCACCAAGGTCCTCAAGATCCGCCTGACCGGCGATCCGGAAGAGATCGAGGCCAATGTCGACAAGGTGCGCGGCCTCGTGCTGCGGACCGAGTTCGTCAAAAAGGCCTGACCTTTAGGGTCGGATGAAAGCAAAAGGGGCGCTGTTACCAGCGCCCCTTTTTTCAGGTCTGTTTTGACAGGAAATCGAGAATGGCCTCGCTGGCCTCCGGCTCGTCCAGCATCGGGGCGTGGCCGATATCGGGCACCTCGACCAGAGACGCTTCTACGCCTTCGTCCAGCATGCGGGCCGCAATCGACGGGCTGAGCAGGTCCGAACTGCCGCCGCGCACGATCAGGGTCGGGCGCTCGGCCAGTGTACGGAACAGCGGCCACAGGTCCGGCACCAGAGCCGCTGCGCCACCGGCACGGATAGGGGCCGAGATATCGGGATCATAGGCCAGCACCGGAACGCCTTCGGTATTCTCTGTGAAAATACGCTCGGCAAAAGCCGTCCAGTCACTATCGTCATAGTGCGGGAAGGCCGCCTCGTTGATAACGCGGGCATAGTCGGCAGCCTCGGCCCAGTTGGTGATGCTGACCGGCTTGCCGGTATAGGCAGCGATACGGGCCAGACCTTCGGGGGCCACTTCGGGACCGACATCATTGAGGATGGCCGCGGCAATGGCCTGCGGGCGCAGCGCAGCCACGCACATGGTGATCAGGCCGCCCATGGAGGTGCCAAGGAAGATGGCCCGTTCAATGTTTTTGTGATCAAGCAGGGCGGTGATGTCGCCCGCATAGACGGGCGGTACATAGGTCATGGGATCGCCAGCGCGTTGCGACTTGCCGCGCCCGCGCACATCGACGGCCAGCACACGATAGCCTTCGTGGCAGAGCAGGCTGGCAATGCTGTCAAAATCGGCGCTGTTGCGGGTCAGGCCATGAATGGCCAGAACGGGCAGGGGGCGTGCAATGCCCTCGGGCTGATAGTCTCGGCCATAGAGTTTCAGACCATCAGAACTCGTCCAGTAAAACTCCGAAAACACGACACTAGACATCCCGAACCCATCCCTCAGTTAATGCGATAGGGACAGGTTATTCACCAAATGTAGAAATGTCGATCAGCCGCCGACTATGGTCGATACGAGGTCGTTCAGGTTGCCGCCGGTGAAGTGAAAGCCCCGTACACCGGCCTTTTGGGCCGCCTGCATGTCCGACAGATTGTCCCCGATCATGATCGAACTTTGGTCGAGGCTCAGGTCCAGATCGGCCGCCGCCCGCAGCAACATGCCGGGGTTGGGTTTGCGATCGGGATGGTCGGGATGTTCGTAACGATGCTCGACCGCCACCTTGTGGAAGGGGCAGAAATAGATGGCATCGATTGTCGCGCCGCCCTTGGCCAGTTCGGCCAGCAACAGTTTGTGGAAGGCGTGCATGGTGTCTTCGGAAAAATATCCGCGCGCAATGCCCGACTGGTTGGTGACGATGACAGTCACATAGCCCGCATCGTTCAGCCGTTTCACAGCCTCGGCCGCACCGGGCATCATCTGAAGCTGATCGGGGCGGTGCGGATAGCCGCAATCGTGGATCAGAACACCGTCGCGGTCGAGAAAGGCAGCAGGGCGGCTCATGAAATCTATCACCATCGTTATAAGGCTATGGCTGCCCCATACCCCGCTGGCACGGGTTTGACCACGTCGCTATGTGACGACTTCGTTGCATCCGGCAACGCGAAGTGACCTTTCGGCGTTTTACTGCATGGCAGTGGGTTTGCTAGGAAAGCGTCAATTCGTATGTGACGCGCCTGATTTGCGCCGCCCCCGACCGTGTGGAGAGCGAAACCATGATCCCCTTTATTGACCTGCAAGCCCAACGTGTACGCCTGAATGGCAAGATCGAAGCCGCTGTGGCCGAAGCCGTCGTCGGCGGCGCATGGGTGATGGGCCCGCAAGTGCGCCAGTTCGAGGCCGACCTTGCCGCCTTCGGAAAGGCCAAACACGCGCTGGGCTGTGCCAATGGCACCGACGCGCTGGCCCTGCCGCTGATGGCGTGGGACATCAAGGCGGGCGATGCCGTCTTTGTGCCCAGCTTCACCTTTGCCGCTACCGCCGAGGTGGTGCCGTGGTTCGGTGCCGAGCCGGTGTTCGTGGATGTTGATCCGGTCACCTACAATATCGACCCGGCTAAGCTGGCGGCCGCCATCGAGGCCATCAAGGTTGAGGGACGTCTGACCCCGCGTGCGGTTATCGCCGTGGACCTGTTTGGTCAGCCTGCGGACTATCCGGCCATCAAGGCCGTGTGCGACCAGCACAGCCTGAAACTGATTTCGGACTCGGCCCAAGGCTTCGGCTGCACCATTAACGGCCAGCACCCGCTGACATGGGCCGATGTCACCACCACCAGCTTCTTCCCCGCCAAGCCGCTCGGCTGCTATGGCGACGGAGGTGCGGTTCTGACCAATGACGACAAGCTGGCCCAGCTGATGGATTCCATCCGCGTACACGGCAAGGCCGTCGGCGTGGATCTGGAGGGCCGCACCTTTGATCATGATCCCAAATATCTGAACATGCGGATCGGCCTGAACAGCCGTCTGGACACCATTCAGGCCGCGGTTCTGATCGAGAAGCTGAACGTCTTCGGTCAAGAGATCGAATGGCGTAACCGCATTGCCAAGCGTTATAACGACGCCCTGCGCGCGCACGTTGCCAAGGTGCCGGACGTACCGGCGGGCAATATCTCGAACTGGGCGCAGTACACCATCGAGCATCCGGACCGCGATGCTCTGGCCGCGCACCTGAAAGAGCAGGGCGTACCGACTGCCGTCTATTATCCGATCCCGCTGCACATGCAGCCCGCCTATGAGATGTTCCCGCGCGTGGCCGGTGGCCTGCCGGAAACCGAGCGCCTGATGGATGTGGTCATCAGCCTGCCGATGCACTCGGATCTGGACGAGGCCACGCAAGACAAGATCATCGCCGCCGTTCTCTCGTTTAAGGCTTAAGACTATGACCGCACTGAAACTGGGTGTCGCCGGTGCCGGCGTCATGGGCCGCAACCATGCCCGCGTCGCCAATGACATGCGCGAGTTCGACCTGTCGGCTGTGTTTGATCCCGATGGTGTGACCGCCGACGGCGTGGCCGCAGCCTACGAGGCCAGCGCCTATACCGATCTGGATGCCTTTGCGGCTTCGGGCATTGATGCAGCGGTGGTGGCTACGCCGAACCGCTTCCACGCCGAGACGGCTGTGGCGCTGCTGGAGCGTGGCATCCACGTTCTGGTCGAAAAGCCGATTGCCCCGACGGTTGAAGAATCCCAGCGCATCATCGACGCCGCCCGCGCCAATAACCGCGTGCTGATGGTCGGCCATGTCGAACGCTTCAACCCTGCGGTCGAGACGGTCAAACGCGCCATTGCCGATGACGAGATCATCTCCATCCAGATCACCCGCGTTGGCCCGTTCCCGCCGCGCATGGGCGAGGTCGGCGTGGTCATCGATCTGGCGGTGCATGACATTGACATCATCCGCCACCTGACCGGCTCGGAAATGGCCGAGGTGCAGTCGCTGCTGGGACATACCCATGCCTCGCGCGAAGACTCGGCCCTGCTGCAGTTCCGCATGGACAACGGCACCATTGCCCACATCACCACCAACTGGGTCACGCCCTACAAGACCCGCACCCTGCAGGTCGCGACCAAGTCCCGCTTTGTGGTGGCTGACCTGATCACCCGTCAGGTCACCGAATATTTCGGCCAGCAGCCGGATGGTTCCTATTCCACCCGCATGCTCAACTCGTGGCCGAACGAGCCGCTCAAAAAAGAGCTGGAAGCCTTCGCCACAGCCATCGCCACCGGCGACACCCCTGCCGTCACCGGCGAAGATGGCCTTCGCAACCTCGAAGTGGCCCTGCGCTGCCTGGCTGAATAGTCGAAACCTCGACCTGGAAAACCAGAAGCGGCGGCATAAAAGCCGCCGCTTTTCTTTTGCGCTGCTTAAAATAAGCTGTTTTCAGCCACTTGGTTTCACGTGGAACATTAAGTGTGGTTTTGCATGCGACGCGTTTAGCTGTCCTCACGCACCATCTGCATCGACAGCCAGTCGGCGATCAGGGCGGGTTTGTCCTCGCCTTCGATCTCGACCGTCAACTCGTGGGTCAGCAGCCACCGCGTGGTGGCACCGTCCGAGCCTTTGTTCTGGGCGTCCTTCAGCACAAAGCGTCCGCGCACACGCTTGCCGGCCTTGACGGGGGACAGGAAGCGCAGCCGGTCAAAGCCGTAGTTCACACCCATCACCACGCCTTCCAGCGTCGCCACCGCATCATAGCTCATGGCCGAGGCGAGGCTGAGGGTCAGGAAGCCGTGGGCAATCGTGCCGCCAAACGGGGTGTGTCTGGCCATGTCTGGATCGACATGGATGAACTGCTCATCCTCGGTAATTTTGGCAAAGGCGTCGATGCGGGCCTGATCGATTTCGAACCAGCGGCTAATGCCGACCTCGGTGCCAACCAAAGACGGCAGATTGTGTGCGGATGTCATCAGGCAACCCTCCCTTTGCTTGAAAGAACAAGGTTGCGTTGTCTGCAGGCAAAATCAAGCGGCGGGGTCAGCCGTTGAAACGGCCGGTGATGATGTCGGCAAACTGCTGCGGATCGACATTGCCGCCCGAGACGATGATGGCGGTGGTCTGGTCTCGTGCATCGATCTTGCCGCTCAGCAGAGCCGCCAGCGACACTGCGCCACCCGGTTCGATCACCAGTTTCAGATGACGGAAGGCAAAGCGCATGGCTTCGCACACCTCGGCGTCTGATACCGTCAAAGCCCCGGACAGGCGCTGGTTGATCGGGAAGGTGATCTGGCCCGGCACAGGAGCCATCAGGGCATCACAGATGGACGGCGCACCCTTGGGGTGCGGGGTAGGGGTGCCTGCCTCAAGCGAGCGACGGGTATCATCAAAGTCTTGCGGCTCGACCACATAAACTGCCGTGTCCGGACTGCGCTCGGCCATGACCAGATTGATACCGGCGATCAGGCCACCACCCGAGGCCCCGCACAAAAGCTGGTCAATCGGGCCATCGGCATCGTCCAGCAGTTCAAGCGCACAGGTGCCCTGACCCTCGATGATGAACGGGTCATCAAAGGGCGGCACGACAATACTGCCGCGCTCGGTCGCGATTTCGGCTCCGATGGCCTCGCGGCTCTCGCTCCAGCGGTCATAGAAGCGCACTTCGCCGCCCAAGCTTTTGACGCCCTCGACTTTGATTTTCGGGCTGTCGGACGGCATGATGATGACGGCGCGCGTGCCCATAAACTGGGCTGCCGCCGCTGCCGCCTGTGCGTGGTTGCCGGACGAATAGGCAACGATACCGCGTGACAGTTCGTCGGGACTCAAGCGGCTGATGCGGTTATAGGCCCCGCGATATTTGAAGGCACCGGCCACCTGCAGGCTCTCGGCCTTCATCAGAACACGGCCCCCGATGGCCGCGTTCAGGGCCGGATGTTCCAGCAGCGGCGTGCGAACAATGGCAGAAGCGATCTGGCGGGCGGCGTCGAGAACACCGGCATAGGAAGGTGTGTGCATAACAAGCCTCTTAACGTGAGCCGGTGTCATCTGCATAACTGGATGTATGAAAAACACGCTCATCCTGTCGATCGACCAAGGCACCACCTCCACCCGCGCCGTCGCCTTCGAGGTGTCCGACAAGGGCGTGTTCTCGGTTCTGGCCGTCAGCCAGATTGAACTGGCCCAGCATTTCCCGCATTCGGGTTGGGTCGAGCATGATGCCGCCGAAATCTGGCGCGCCGTGCTGCAAACCTGCCGCGAAGTGGTGCGCAAGGCGGGCGGGATCGAGCGGTTTGCTGCGGTCGGTATTACCAACCAGCGCGAAACCTCGGTGATCTGGGATGTGCAGACGGCCGAGCCGCTGCATCGCGCCATTGTCTGGCAGGACCGGCGCACCGCCCCTGAAATGGATCGACTGGTCGCGCAGGGGCACGAGGCGGCTGTGACGGCCCAGACCGGCCTGATCCTTGATCCTTATTTTTCGGCCTCGAAATATGCATGGCTGCTGGACAAGGTTGAAAATGGCCGCGCGCGGGCGCGGGCAGGAGAGATCAAGCTTGGCACGATCGACAGCTGGCTGATGTGGAAGCTGACGGGCGGACAAAGCCACGTCACCGATGTGACCAATGCCGCCCGCACCAATCTGATGGCGCTGCAAACCCTCAACTGGTCGGCCGCGCTGTGCGACCTGTTCGATGTGCCGCCCGAAGCCTTGCCGCAGATACGCCCCAGTGACAGCCATTTTGGCGATTGCGAGCCCAGCCTGCTGGGCAAGGCCCTGCCGATCCACGGTGTCGCGGGCGACCAGCAATCGGCCCTCGTCGGTCATGGTGCCCTAGAGGCGGGCGATGCCAAGATCACCTATGGCACAGGGGCATTTCTGGTCGCCAATACGGGCGAGGCGGTGGTTTGCTCCAAGGCGCGGCTTTTGGCGACTATGGGGTGGGCGGCGGACGGGAAGGTCCGCTATGCGCTGGAAGGCTCGATCTTCTCGGCAGGCTCGGCGGTGCAATGGCTGCGCGATGGCCTGAAGGCGATTTCGGATTCGCGCCAATCTGAGGCTATCGCCCAAACCCTGCCCGATAATGGTGGCGTCTATCTGGTGCCGGGCTTTACGGGTCTTGGCGCGCCGTGGTGGGAGCCGGATGCCCGTGGCACGGTGATTGGCCTGACCCGCGACAGTGGCCCCGCCCATCTGGTGCGGGCCGCACTGGAAAGCCTCGCCTACCAGACGTTTGACCTGCTGGAAGCTCTGGAGAAAGACGGCGCGCCACCCCTGAAGCGGTTGAAGGTCGATGGCGGCGTGACGGCCAATGCCTTTGTCATGCAGTTCATTGCCGATATCTGCGACATCGAGGTGGAGCGTCCGGCATTTCAGGAAATGACCGCACTGGGGGCGGCGCGTCTGGCGGCCTTTGGCGCAGGTGTGACCGATGCCGTATGGAGCCCGCCGCAAACCGAACCGGCTATCTGGAAACCGGCCATGGCATCCGATCAGAGAACGGCGCTCCTCAAGGGCTGGCGCAGGGCCGTAAAAGCCGCCATCGTCGCGGCACAGGACGAATAGAAGACGAGGGGCGAGGGATGGACGTTCAGGCGACTTTTTCCGGCACGCGCGAAGTTGATCCGCGTCACGCACTGGATATGGCGGCTCTGGAAAACTGGCTGGCGGCCCATGTGGACGGCTATGCCGGTCCACTGGAGGTGCGCCAGTTCAAGGGCGGACAGTCCAACCCCACCTATGAACTGATCACGCCGACGCACCGCTATGTGCTACGTCGCAAGCCGCCGGGGACGCTATTGGCCAGCGCCCATGCGGTTGATCGCGAATTTGCGGTCATTTCAGCCCTGCACGCCCAAGGTTTTCCGGTCGCCAGGCCCTATGCGCTGTGTACGGACGATAATGTCCTCGGCTCGATGTTCTACGTTATGGACAAGGTCGAGGGGCGTATCTTCTGGGATTTGAAACTGCCTGACAGTACCCCGGCCGAGCGCCGCACCATCTGGTTCGAGCAGGTCGATACACTGGCCGCGCTACACCGTCTGGAACCGCATGCCATCGGGCTTGGCGACTATGGCAAGCCGGGCAATTATTTCGGCCGTCAGGTCGGGCGCTGGACCAAACAATATCGTGCTTCCGAGATTGATCCGGTGCCCGCCATGGATCGTCTGATCGACTATCTGCCGCAAACCCTGCCACCCGAAGGACCGGTTCGCATTGTTCACGGCGATTTTCGTCTCGACAATATGATCCTCGATGCCGGACAGCCCAAGGTCAGGGCGGTGCTGGACTGGGAGTTGTCGACGCTGGGCGACCCGATGGCGGATTTCTCATACCTGCTGATCGCCTATGCCATTCCGGCCAGTTTACGAAACGGCCTGCTGGGGGCGGATCTTACAGCCTTGGGTATCCCGTCGATAGAGGAACTGGCCGACCGTTACGGGGCGCAGACAGGGTTCGGGGCCCCGCAGAATCTTGACTGGCTCCTGGCCTATAACCTGTTCCGTTTGGCGGCGATTTGTCAGGGCATAGGCGGGCGGGTGCGCGATGGCACCGCCGCCAGCGATCAGGCAAGGGCTATGGCGGCACAGGTCGGGCCGCTGGCGGATGCGGCATGGTCCTATTCGCGCAAAGCGGGTGCCTGACAGGGTTTAGACTAAATATGAAACAGTCATTGATGCGGATTGGTTGTTAAAACGGTCCAAAACGCCTACCTTAAGGGCTGGAGCCCTATGCATCATGTCTGACAGCCAAAAATTTCCGGTCGCCGCCCATGCCCTGGCCTATCTGGCCCACAAGGGGGCCTATGAAGCCAAGGACGCTGTTGCCAGCGCCATTCTGGCCTCGTCGGTGCCGACCAATCCGGTGGTGATCCGCCGCGTCACCGCCCTTCTGGCCAAGGGTGGCCTTATCGCGACCCGACCGGGGGCCAGTGGCGGCTCTTGGCTGCTGCGTCGCCCTGAAACCATTCCGCTCGACGAAGTGCTGCGGGCCGTCAATGGCTGCGCGCATCTGGGTTCGACCCCGCTGGGGGCCGAAGGCTGTCCGGTGGGGCAACACATCCCCCGTCAGGTCGCCAAGGCCCTGACCGCGGCGGATAATGCGGCGGCACTGGCTTTGTCGAAAATCACCATTGCCGACTTGCTTGAAGAAGATCCGGCCAGCCTCAAGGGCCTGATGCCACACGCCTCCTGTCCGCAGGCGGCTTAAAATCAACCACAGCGGGGGGCTGATGGGCGAAGCAAGAACGATTGCCATTACCGGCGCATCGGCAGGGATCGGGGCGGAAATCGCCCGTGTCTGTGCCGCGCGGGGCTATAACCTGATCCTGATCGCCCGCCGCGAAGCGCCCCTCAAGGCGCTGGCGGCGGAACTGGAAGCGGGCCACAATATCCGCGCCCATGTGGTGCTGGCCGATCTGGGGGCACCGGATGCGGCCCGCATATTGGCCGATGAAGTTGCCGCCCGCGGCCTTCAGGTCGACGGTCTGGTGAACAATGCAGGCTTTTCCAAAACGACAGGCTTTACGACAACGGACCCTGCGGCCCAGCAGGAGATGATCCGTGTCATGCTGTCGGTGCCGGTGGAACTGGCGCGTTTGTGGCTGCCGGCCATGAAGGCGCGCGGCTGGGGCCGGATTGTGAATGTGGCCTCGATGGCGGGCTTTCTTCAGGCGACGGGGGGCGACACCCTCTATGGCCCGATCAAAAGCTTTATGATCAAGTTTTCCCAAGGCCTGTGGGTCGAGAGCCAAGGCTCCGGCGTGCATGTCTCGGTGGTTTGCCCCGGCTATACCTATACCGAGTTCCACGATGTGAACGGCTCGCGCGATGCGGTGTCGGCGGCCTATCCGAAATGGATGTGGCTACAGGCCGACCGCGTGGCCCGCGAGGCATGGGATGCCGTCGAGGCCGACAAGCCGCGCTGTATTCCGGGCAAACGCTATCAGTTTCTGTCGGTGGTCTCCAAACTGCTGCCTGACAGTGTGGGGCTCAAAACAGCGGCCAGCCACGCCCGCAAGCTTAAGCGGGTTTGAAATAAAAAAAGGCGGCTCCGATGAGCCGCCTTTTTCGTATTCGTTACGGACATCAGCCGCCGGTGGGGTAGGGGGTGGTGACCCCCGTCGAGATCATCCCCGGCAGGGCCTCGCCCAGACCCATCAGCATGAACTGGATGGCCAGTGCGCACAGGATCAGGCCCAGTACGCGCACGATGATGGCCATACCGACTTCGCCGAGAATGCGGCTGAGCCAGCCGGTCATGGCAAAACAGATCATCGAGACCACGCAGGCGGCACCGATGGCACCGACAGACCACGCGGTACCGACGGGTCCCAACTTGGCGGCTTCACCGGCGTTGATGATGACGGCCGAGATGGCACCCGGGCCGATCATCAGCGGGATGGCGAAGGGCACGACCAGACGCTGGAAGCGGCGACGGGCATAGCCGCGCACATCGTTCTTGTCGTGGGCGGCGTCGGGGTCGGCGAACATGCTGAGGAAGTCGCCGCGTGCCATGTCCAGACCGAGGAACAGCAGCAGGATACCGCCCGCAATGCGGAAGGCGGCCAGCGAGATGCCGAAAAACTGCAACAGGCCAAGGCCTGTGAACACGAAGAACAGCAGGAAGAGGAAGGCAAAGCTGCAGATGAAGAACGACACCGAGGCGCGTTGGCGCAAGGTGGCTCCGACAGTTGCTGCGGCAAAGATCGGCAGGTTGCCGATCGGATCCAGCAAGGCAAACAGTGTGACGAAGAGGTTGACACCCAATTCGCTCGCGTTCATCGCATCCCTCACCGAAATCGTGGATTAGAAATCGCGCCGACCGCGATCTTGTCATCCCCCTATCGGGCGATCCGCGCCCGCCCGCAACCCGCAGAGTGAACGCAAAATGTCCGCAATTGCCACCCCCGACATTCCGAACCGTCCGTTTGATGCCCGTGTTATTTGTGCGCTGGACGTTCCGACCACGGACGAGGCACGGGCTCTGGTCGAGCGGATCGGCGATGCGGTGGGCTTCTACAAGGTCGGTCTGCAGCTGTTTGCGTCCGACGGCATGTCGCTGGCGCGTGAACTGAAAGCGTCCGGCGCGCAGGTCTTTCTCGACTGGAAACTACACGATATTGGCGCAACCGTTGAAAAGGCCACTGCCGTTCTGGCCCATGCCGGATGCGATCTTCTGACCGTCCATGCCCGTCCTCAGGTCATGGCCGCTGCCGCTCGCGCGGCCGAAGGTTCGGACCTCAAGGTGCTGGGTGTGACGGTTCTGACCAGCCTGACCGAAGATGATCTGAAAGCCGACGACCACAGCCTGTCCGCTGCCGAACTGGTCGAGCATCGCGTCCGTCAGGCGCTGGAGGCCGGTATCCACGGTGTCGTGTCCAGCCCGCACGAAGCGGCGCTGGTCCGTAAGATCGCTACCGATGCCGGTCGCGATGATTTCCTGATCGTGACGCCGGGTGTGCGCCCGACGGGTGCGGCTCTGGACGACCAGTCGCGTGTCGCCACCCCGGCCAGCGCCCTTGAAGCGGGCGCAACCCATCTGGTGATCGGACGCCCGATCACGGCGGTCAGCGATCCACGCGCTGCCGCTCAGGCCATCACCGCCGAGATCGCCCTGATCTAACAGCGATTGTTCCATGTGAAACAAAAACGGCGGCCCGTCACAGGCCGCCGTTTTTCATATCGGGTGGAGTAGGGGCGGTCAGAAATCGACCGCGATGCCCTTCTTCTCCCAGTCGCCAAAGCGTGTCGGCTCTGGACCGCGCGGGCCGCCATGTTCGGTGGCGCGTTCTTCGGAAGAGAAATCGATGGCGCGACGTTCTGCCGCTTCCATCAGGGCGCGGCGGGCGACGTCGTTCAAAGGACGCTCGCGCGTGGCGTGCGGCACATCTTCATTAAAGGCTGGCGCATCAACCACATCGTGGTGGTGGTCATGTCTATGGTCATGGCCGTCGTGGCTACAGCCGCAGGAAGGGGTGGGATGTTCGGTCACAGGCTTACCGTCTTGAGAGCGAAAGGTTTGCAGCCCAAATAGGAGGTGACGGCACACTATGCCACCTCTCAAACGTCGCAAGTCACATGAACCACCTCAAGACCTTCATTCTACTGGCCGCAATGACGGCCCTGTTCATGGGCATCGGCCTTATGTTCGGTGGCGTTAACGGCATGGCCATCGCCTTTGTGGTGGCGGTCGGAATGAACCTGTTCAGCTACTGGAACGCCGACAAGATCGTTCTGAAAATGTACAAGGCCGAGGTGGTGGACGAGAGCCACCCCAATGCGGTCGTGCGGGCCTATGTGGCGGATGTGAAACAGATGGCAACCGATGCCGGTATGCCGCTGCCCAAGATCACTATCATCCCGAACAATCAGCCGAACGCCTTTGCCACGGGCCGCAACCCTGAAAATGCCGCTGTGGCAGCCACGACCGGTTTGCTGGACATGCTGAACCGCGCCGAGATCCGCGGCGTGATGGCGCACGAACTGGCCCATGTTAAAAATCGCGACACCCTGACCATGACGATCACGGCGACCATCGCCGGTGCCATCTCGATGCTGGCCAACTTTGCCATGTTCTTTGGCGGCAATGACCGCGAGCGCCCCGGCGGCATGATCGGCACCATTGCCCTGATGATCCTTGCGCCCATGGCCGCAGGTCTGGTGCAGATGGCCATCAGCCGCTCGCGCGAATACGAGGCCGACCGCGTGGGGGCCGAAATCGCCAATGACCCCGATGCCCTCGCCAGCGCCCTGCAAAAAATCGAAGCCTATGCCCGCGGCAATATGAACCCGCAGGCCGAGCGCAATCCGGCCACGGCGCACATGTTCATCATCAACCCGTTGAACGGCAAGGGCGCGGACAACCTGTTCTCGACCCACCCTGCGACCCATAACCGCGTGCGTGCGCTGCTGGAACTGGGGGCCAAGATGGGCATGGGCGGTGGTCGCGCTGCGCCCGCGTTTGCGGCAGCGCCCGTTCCTCAAACTGCCGTCCCCCAGACCGCCGTGCCGCAAACCGATAACAGCCCGTCCACCAGTGTGCCGACCACGCCGCAGGACGCTACGAAAGGGCCTTGGGGCTAGGCCTCATCCATTTCTACACTTTGCGTGTGCGCGCTTAATCGGCTAGGGCGCGCACATGACCGATACGCCTGACACCCCAGAACACATCGAAGACACCGGCGCCGACCGCCCTGACTGGGCCAAGCCCAATGGTCCGCTGCGCTCGTTCGGGCGTATCAAGTCGCGCCCGATCAAGAGCCGTCAGGCCGCGCTGTTCGATACCCTGATGCCGCAGATCGCTGTGCCGGACCCCAAGAAAGGCCCGATTGATCCCAAGGCCCTGATGCCGGACGCCAAGGGCGCATGGCTGGAAATCGGTTTTGGCGGTGGCGAGCATCTGGCCCATCAGGCCGGACAAAACCCCGACATGCTGATGATCGGCTGCGAGCCTTTCCTGAACGGCGTGGCGTCTGCCCTGCGCCATATCGAGGAAGGCGAGCTGAAAAATGTACGCCTGCATGCCGATGATGCCCGCGCGGTCATGGCCGCCCTGCCGGATGCCTCGCTGGATCGCGTCATGATCCTGTTCCCCGATCCGTGGCACAAGGCGCGTCACAACAAGCGCCGCTTCCTGCAAGATGAAACCGCACAGGAAATCGCCCGCCTGCTCAAGCCGGGCGGCATGGTGCGTTTTGTCACCGACTGGTTCGACTATGCCGAATGGTCGCTGGAGCGTCTGGCGCGCACCGAGGGTCTGGAGCGCATCGAAACGCAGGGTGAAGACTGGTTTGTCGCGCCTGCCGACCATTTCGTGACCCGCTACGAGGAAAAGAAGCTGGGCGATACCGACCCGATCTTTATCCAGTTCCGTCGCGTCTGATCTCTTTGATTTAAGCCCTGTTCTTGTCGTTTGCCGTTTGAGGGGCTGACAAGGGCAGGGCTTTGTCCTATATGAGCTTCTACATCGTTAGACCGGCGTCCAACGGCGTCGTTTCAACGGCGGCCCTGACGGACCGTCGTTTTTGTTTTTCTGGAGGTACCGCGTGCGGGCCAAAACCGTAGAAGACCGTGCTCTTCTCGAAATGATTGATCCGCTGGCTGAAAGCCTGGGTCTGGCCGTCGTGCGTGTGCGTCTGATGGGCGGCACCTTGCGTCGCCGTCTGCAAATCATGGCCGAGCGTAAAACGGACAATGATATTTCGGTTGAGGAGTGCGCGCGTCTGTCGCGTGCCGTCTCCGAGATTTTCGATACGTCCGACCCGATCGCCGGTGAATATCTGCTGGAAGTTTCCTCGCCGGGCATCGATCGTCCGCTGACCCGTCTGATGGATTTCGACCTGTTCCAGGGTTATGAAGCCCGTCTGGAAACCGACCGCATGGTCGAGGGCCGCAAGCGCTTCAAGGGCATCCTGGCCGGAACCGAGGGCGATAATGTCGCTATCGATCTGGACGGCGAAGAAGACACCGCCCTGATCCCGTTTGAATGGCTGGCCGATGCCAAGCTGGTTCTGACCGACGAATTGCTCAAACGAGGCGCCGCGCTGCGTGCTGCCCGTGGCGAGCCTGAAGATGACGGCCTGCCGGAAGGCGCGCCTGACAACCACAACCCTGACCTGTCCAAGGACGACGCCTGATGGCCGTGACCGGAATTTCCGCAAACCGTCTGGAGCTGCTCTCGATCGCCGACGCTGTCGCGCGTGAAAAGAACATCGACCGCGAGATCGTGATCGACGCGATCGAGGAAGCGATCCAGAAAGGCGCCAAGTCGCGCTATGGCGCGCACCACGACATTCGCGCCAAGATCGACCACAAGACGGGCGAGCTGTCGCTGACCCGTCACACCACCATCGTGGGCGACGACTGGGAACCGGAAGACGAGCTGGAAGAGTTCAACGACAGCGCCATGGTGCGTCTGACGGATGCCTCCAAGCGCGATCCGGAAGCCGAAATCGGCAAGGAATACATCGAGGTCCTGCCGCCGTTCGAGTTCGGCCGCGTGCAGACCCAGATGGCCCGTCAGGTCGTGACCGGTAAGGTCCGCGAAGCTGAGCGTGCCAACCAGTACGAAGAATTCAAAGACCGCGTTGGCGAGATCGTCAACGGCACGGTCAAGCGTGTCGAATACGGCAACACCATCGTGGATCTGGGCCGTGGCGAAGGCATTATGCGCCGCGACCAGTCGATCCCGCGTGAAGTGTTCAACGTCGGCGACCGCGTCCGCACCTACATCTATGACGTCCGCCCCGAAGCCAAGGGTCCGCAGGTCATGCTGTCGCGCGCCCACCCGGGCTTCATGGCCAAGCTGTTCTCGCAGGAAGTGCCGGAAGTCTATGACGGCGTAATCGAAATCCGTGCCGCTGCACGTGATGCCGGTTCGCGCGCCAAGATGGCCGTGCTGTCGAACGACAGCTCGATCGATCCGGTCGGTGCTTGCGTTGGTATGCGTGGTTCGCGTGTTCAGGCTGTTGTGGCCGAACTGCAAGGCGAGAAGATCGACATCATCCCGTGGGTTGATGACGAGCCGACCTTCATCGTGAACGCTCTGGCTCCGGCCGAAGTGTCCAAGGTGGTTCTGGACGAAGACGCTGACCGCGTTGAAGTCGTGGTGCCGGATGACCAGCTGTCGCTGGCCATTGGCCGTCGCGGCCAGAACGTGCGTCTGGCTTCGCAGCTAACCGGCTGGCAGATCGACATCATCACCGAGACCCAGGATTCTGAGCGTCGCCAGCGTGAATTCGCTGAACGCACCGGCCTGTTCCAGGAAGCTCTGGACGTTGATGAGACCATCGCCCAGCTGCTGGTGACCGAAGGCTTCGCCACCGTAGAGGACCTTGCATTCGTTGATGCCGAAGAAGTGGCAAGCATCGAAGGCTTCGACGAAGACACCGCCGAAGAACTGCAAACCCGCGCCCGTGAATTCCTCGAGCGTCAGGCGACCGAACTGGACAACAAGCGCAAGACGCTGGGTGTCGAGGACGGCGTTCTGGAGATCGAGGGCGTGACCCCGCAGATGGCTGTGGCCCTCGGCGAAGGTGGCGTGAAGACGGTCGAGGATCTGGCTGATCTGGCGACAGACGAAATCCGTGGCGGTCACGAAATGCGTGGCGGCGAACGTGTGAAGCTGGCCGGCGTGCTGGAAAGCTTCAACCTGTCGCAGGAAGTTGCCGAACTGCTGATCCTGCGTGCCCGCGTTGCCGCTGGCTGGATCGATGCTTCGGAACTGCCGCAGGCAGAGCCGGAATTCGAAGAAGTAGAAGAAACCGAAGAAGGCATAGAAGCCTTTGAAGGTGACTATGACGACGCCGAAGGCGAAGTCGAAGCGGTAGAGCCGGATGGTGATACCGACGAACCCCAAGACGCGTGATGAGGCCTGCTGCTGTCCATGACTATCTCCGAGGTGCTGATCGATAGAGAGCGTCAGGATCTGGTGTCCCGCCAGGTTCTCGATGAATCTCGCCTGATCCGCTTCGTCGCTGGTCCGGACGGCGCAGTTTATCCCGATCTGGCGCGCAAGCTGCCCGGTCGCGGCCTTTGGGTCGCGGCCGATCGCGCCAGCATCGATGCGGCAGTGAAAAAGAATATGTTCGCGCGGGCCGCCAAGGCCCCGCTGAAACCGGCGAGCGATTTGTCGGATATGGTCGAAAAGCTGCTGGTAAAGCGCTGTTTGGACCAATTGGGCCTTGCCCGGCGCGAAGGCGTGCTTATCTCTGGCTTTGAAAAATCGGCTGCTGCGATCCGTAGTGGCAAGGCGGCCTGGATGCTCGAAGCGTCCGACGGGTCAGCAGATGGCCGTAATAAGCTGATAGCCATGGCCAGACATGTGTCTCCGGCGCCGAAAATTTGCGGCGCGTTCACTGTTGACGATTTGAGTTTGGCCCTTGGGCTGGAAAATGCGATACATGCTGTCTTGCTGAAAAGCGGGCGGGCTGTGCGTTGGACCCATGAGGTCGAACGCTTGGCAGGATTTAGGGCTCTAAGCCCGCAAGACTGGCGCCGGGTCGAACCGGAAGACAGCGATGCGGGCGGTCGGGGAATATCTCCGACAGACGAGGGCTGAGGGTTTTGGCGGGTGCGGGCCAGTTTCCGGTTACGGAGACGGGGCCGCATTCGTGTATGGGTATGAAGGACGAGGCGGGATTCTCCGCCCCAAGTAAAGCGACCGGATGAGCGACGAAAACGACAAAACCAACGACGGCAAGACCCCTGGCAATGCACCTTCGCAAGGAGGCGCACGCGCGCCGCTGACGCTTAAGCCGCGCGCAGCAGGCTCGGTCTCGACCGGAACGGTGAAGCAAAGCTTCAGCCACGGCCGATCGAAGACGGTTGTTGTCGAAACCAAGCGCCGCCCGGGTGCGGGTGGTGGCCACCAGCGCCCGCAAGGCTTTGATGTGGCTCGTCCGCGTCAGGACGGCAACGCCCCGCGCAACAATGCGCCGCGTGGCAATGCCCCGCGTGGCCAGGCCAATGCCGGTGGCCTCTCCGCCGAGGAGATGGAAGCCCGCCGTCGCGCCATCGCAGCTGCGACTGTGGCCGCTGCCGATCGCGAACGCCAAAAGGCGGCTGCCGAAAAGGCCGCGCAGGAACAGGCTGTGGCTTCGGCTGCCGCCGCTGCTGCTGCCAAGGCTGCCGAAGCTGCTGCTGCCGCTGCCAAGCCGGTAGAAGCGCCCAAGCCGGTTGTCGAAGCACCGAAGCCTGCTCCGGTCGTCGAGGCACCCAAGCCGGTAGAAGCCGCCAAGCCGGTAGAAGCGCCCAAGGCTGCCGAGGCTCCCAAGCCCGCGCCGAAGCCGCGTCCGCAAGTTAATTTCGGCCAGCGTACACCCAAGGCTCCGACGGCCCGTGCACCGGCCCAGACGTCCCTCGGTGGCCGTTCGGCCCGCGAGCAGGCTCAAGGTGGCGGCGAGCGTCCGCAAACCGAGCGCCCGCAAGCCGAGCGTCCGCAGGGCAACCGCCCGCAAGGCGCACGTCCGCAAGGCCAGAACCGTGGTGCTGAAGGTCGTGGCGAGGGCGCAGAGCGTCCGAACCGTCCGGCCCAGACCGTCCGTTATTCGGCGCTGAACCCGCGTCCGGCTCCGGGTGCTGCCAAGGGCCCGCGTACCGGTCCTGGTGGTCGTCCGACCCCGAACCAGCCGCCGGCAACGCCTGAAGTTGCCCGTCCGGTTCGTACGGCAGGCGCAGGTTTCACCCGTCCTGATCGTGATGGCGACAGCCGCGAGAAGCGCTTCGGCGAAAACGCACCGGGCAAGGCTGTCAGCCGTACCCGTGGCGAGCCCAAGCGCCGCGAAGGCCGCCTGACCATTCATTCGGTTGCCGGTGGCGACGGTGATGCTGTCGAGCGTATGCGCTCGCTGGCCTCGGTCCGCCGCGCTCGCGAACGTGAAAAAGAAAAACGTAAGGGTTCGTCCACCGACGCGCCTAACCGTCCGCGCGAAGTCGTCATTCCTGACGTCATCACCGTGGGTGAACTGGCCAACCGTATGGCGGTTCGCGGTGTCGACATCATCAAGTTCCTGATGCGTCAGGGCGTGATGATGAAGATCAACGACGTGATCGATTCCGATACCGCCGAACTGGTGGCCTCGGAATACGGCATGACCGTCAAGCGCGTTTCGGATTCGGACGTCGAAGAGGGCTTCCTGTCCCTGGCCGATGACAGCGATGCGACCGAAGTGCGTGCACCGGTTGTGGCCATTATGGGCCACGTCGACCACGGCAAGACCTCGCTGCTGGACGCCCTGCGTACGACCGACGTCGCTGCTGGTGAAGCCGGTGGCATCACCCAGCACATCGGTGCCTATCAGGTCCGTCTGGACGACGATAAGCGTATCACCTTCCTGGATACCCCGGGTCACGCCGCCTTCTCGGCCATGCGTGCTCGCGGTGCCAATGTGACCGACATCGTGGTGCTGGTTGTGGCTGCTGACGACGGCGTCATGCCGCAAACCGTCGAAGCCATTAATCATGCCAAGGCTGCCGGTTCGCCGATCATCGTGGCGGTCAACAAGATCGACAAGCCGGGTGCGGATGCACAAAAGGTTATTGCCGAACTGTTGCAACACGAGATCGTTGCCGAGGTTTATGGCGGTGACACCATGGTGGTGGAACTGTCGGCCAAGGAACGCACGAACCTCAAGGGTTTGACCGACGCGATCCTGCTGCAAGCCGAAGTGCTCGAACTGCGCGCCAACACCGAACGTTCGGCCGAAGGCGTTGTCATCGAAGCCAAGCTCGACAAGGGCCGTGGTCCGGTGGCGACCGTGCTGATCAAGCGCGGCACCCTGAAGCGTTCGGATATCGTTGTGGCTGGCTCCGCATGGGGTAAGGCCCGTGCCCTGCTCAACGAGCGTGGCGAGCAACTGGCCGAAGCCGGTCCGTCGGTTCCGGTCGAGATTCTCGGCCTGTCCGAAGCGCCGACCCCGGGCGATGCTTTCGCTGTGGTGGAATCCGAGGCCCGCGCACGCGAGCTGGTGGAATACCGGCAGCGCAGCAAGCGCGATAAGAGCCATGTATCGGGCGGCGCACTGTCGCTGGCCGACATGATGGCCAAGCTGGGCTCCAAGAAGATCAGCGAGCTGCCGGTTCTTATCAAGTCGGACGTACAGGGCACGGCAGAAGCCATCTCGGCTTCGCTGGACAAGATGGGTACCGACGAAGTTCGCGCCCGTATCGTATTGTCGGCTGCTGGCGGTATCACCGAAAGCGACGTCAATCTGGCCAAGTCGGCCGGTGCGGCGATCCTCGGCTTCAACGTCCGTGCCTCGAAACAGGCACGTGATCTGGCCGATCGCGAAGGCGTCGAGATCCGTTACTACTCGATCATCTACGACCTGCTGGACGATATTAAGGGCGTTCTGTCGGGCATGCTGGCTCCGATCCAGCGCGAAACCTTCCTGGGTAATGCCAAGGTCCTTCAGGCCTTCGACATCACCAAGATCGGTCGCGTTGCCGGTTGCCGCGTCACCGAAGGTGTGGTCCGCAAGGGCGCTCGCGTCCGTATCATC
>NZ_JAVXCU010000010.1:0-52456 GCF_036659295.1 Brevundimonas sp.
CAATTTTTAACACCCCATCATCAAAAATAGCGGATTCTGTTGTCTGTGCAACCTGATTCCTCAACATGACCCGTATACGTGCCATCAACTCTTGTACACTAAAAGGCTTGGTCACATAGTCATTGGCACCGGAATCCAGACCCAGAATGGCGTCGGAATCCGACGACTGCCCGGTCAGCATGATCACCGGTGTCGAAACACCGGCCTTGCGGATCATGCGGCAGGCCTCGCGGCCATCCATATCCGGCAGGTCAACATCCAGCAGGATCAGGTCCGCGCGGGATTCGCGCGCCTGCTTGATCCCGTCGGTGGCATTGGCAACCTGAACGGGGCGGAATTCTTCGTGGATCGCGAGCTGCTCGGCGAGGGCTTCGCGCAGATCGTCGTCGTCGTCGATGATCAGGATCGTCTTTGGCGTCGGCATAACCAGACAATGGCGACCCAAACGGCCTAAGCCAAGGGGCACGAACCGTAATAGGGGCGATTACAGCCGATTTTACCTATTTCTCTGCCCAAACAGTGCCGAACCGACACGAACATGGGTGGCACCACAGGCAATTGCCGCCTCGAAGTCACCGCTCATCCCCATCGAAACGACTGTCAGGCCATTTTTGTCGGCAATGGTTTTCAGACACTGGAAATGGGGGACGGGGTCTTGGTCGGCAGGCGGGATACACATCACCCCTTCGACATTCAGCCCGTAGGTGTCCCGCGCCATAGCGATCATGGCATCGGCATCGGCGGGCAAGACACCGGCCTTTTGCGGCTCTGCCCCCGTATTCACCTGCACCAGAACGCGGATTGTCCGGCCCGTCTTGGTGATAGCTTCTGCCAGAGCCTTGGCCAGTTTCTCGCGATCCAGCGTCTCGATCACGTCGAACAGGGTGACCGCCTCCAGGGCCTTATTGGTCTGGAGCGGGCCGATCAGGCGCAGTTCCAGCCCGTCGCGCTGGTGCGCCCAGTGCTGATAGGCCTCCTGCACGCGGTTTTCGCCAAACACACGCTGGCCTGTCGCCAAGGCTGCCGAGAGAGCCTCAAGGGTTTGCGTCTTGCTGACCGCCGTCAGGATGGCCGAGGACGGGTCGCGTCCGGCCTTAACACAAGCGGTTTCGATCTGGCCGCGCACAGCCGTAAAGTTTTCAAGGATGGACGACGCCGAAAAAGCAGGATTAGTGATGCTCATGTCTTTCTCCGCTGACGCAGACATCCTCGCACAGACCGCCTTGGCACTAGCGCGTCGTTCGGGCGGTGTCAGCCCGCGCGGGCATTCTTTGCCCCCGCTGCTGTTTTTTACCGATCCCGAGCGTACCCCCGAACCGTGGACGATTGCGCAAAATCTTCCGCAGGGGTCTGGCGTGGTCTATCGCGCCTTTTCGCGTCCCGATGCCGAAGCGACAGGATTAAAGCTTCGTGCAGCCTGTGATCAGGCCGGGGTCAAGCTGCTGGTCGGCAAGGACGAAGTTCTGGCCGCCGCCATCGGCGCCGACGGTCTGCATCTGCCGGAAACGGATATGGCGCGGGCCGAAAACCTGTCTCAGGCCTATCCGCACTGGTTACTGACCTGCGCCCTGCACGGCCCCTTGGGGCAGCGTAACGCCACGGGGCTGGATGCCTTTATCGTCTCGCCCGTCTTTCCGGCAGGTGGGGCCTCTGCGGCCAAAACCGATCTGGGTCTGCAAACCTTCTCGCAGATTATCGCGGCCCTGCCCTGCCCTGCCTATGGCTTAGGCGGCATTCATCCGGCCAATGCGGCACAATTGCTTGAGACACGCGCCTGCGGCATCGCAGGGGTCGAAGCGATCAGTCGCGCCTTTGGCCGCTGACTAGAATTTGAAGATGGTTTCCAGACGCACACGCGGTTGCGTGCGGCGGTCGGTTTCCGGAGCGCGAGCCGGATCACGATCCGGCGTGGCCAGTTGCGCCGCAGCGCCAACGCGCAAGCGCGGGCTAAGGCGGTAATAGGCACCGGCTTCGACATCACCCCATTCGGTCTCGCGACCGACAGGCTGGCTCAGATTGAGGTTCAGACCCCATCGGCCGTTTTCATGCAGACGCAGACCACGGCGCTGCGGCTGTACCGTCGCGGCGCGTTCTGTTGCAGTGGAAACCGGCGTGTTCATGGCTTGGGCCAGATTGACCTGACCGCGCGAAGCTGACTGGGCATGAGCCGCCGACGACATTCCGGCTATTGCCAGAGCGCCTGCGATTGCCAGACCTGCTACGCCGATGCGCATCAAACCATCATCCAAAAACGCCCGTACCGATCAATACGGTTGAGCAACCAGAACTATCTGTCCACAGGGAGCAGATAGGTTCGATTAGACACCGCCGCCACCTTCGGTCAACGGACTCTTGGCTAACGCTGGCACGAATACACTGTTGCAGACCAAGTCCGCTCTCACCTGTGTCACATCCGTCACGGAATTGATCCGGCGGGGCTATAAAGCCTTAACCATGAAGGGCCTTTACGACGCTGGACGGCATTTATAATCGCACAGCGATCACCCGCGCTTGTCACACCCCCTTTTCAGCGTGTTATAGAGCTTCTTTCCAGTGCTTTGGCTCGGGTCGATGACCCGGTAGCCTTGGCCCTAATTTATCATCGAGACCTTTTTGGAGATCTTGGAATGGCTTTTGTTCGCGGCGTCGCTCTCGCTCTGGTCGCTACCGGCCTACTAGTAAGCGGTTGCTCAAGCCTGCCGTTCGTCGGCAAGAAGTCCGAAAAGGTTGCCTCGGTCGAAGATCGTCTGGGCATCGGCGTAAACGCCTATCTGTGGCGCGCTTCGCTGGACACGCTGTCCTTCATGCCGCTGGCCAGTGCCGACCCGTGGGGCGGCGTGGTCAATTATGACTGGTACACCAATCCCCAGACCCCGAACGAGCGTTTTAAAGCGACCGTCTTCATCCTTGATCGCCGTCTGCGCGCCGATGCGCTGAACGTCGCTGTCACCAAGGAAGTTCAAGATGCCGCCGGCAACTGGGTCTCGGCCCCTGTTGCCGCCCAGACCGAGACCGATCTGGAAAACGCCATCCTGACCAAGGCGCGCCAACTCAACCTTACCAACGCAGCCCGCTAAGGGCTGCGCGACCCCACCCTTTTACTTTCAGCTAGTCCTCAGGCCTGCCTCACGCGTCCCGCCTGAGGCATTGCCTAGGATACACCGTGGCCCGCTACGAGCCCAAGATCACCGAACCTCGCCAACAGGCCCGCTGGGCCGAGGCTGACGCTTTTTCCGTCTCCAACGAGGATACCGGTCGCCCGAAATACTACGTCCTCGAAATGTTCCCGTACCCGTCGGGCAACATCCATATGGGACATGCCCGCAACTATGTGATGGGCGACGTCATTGCCCGCCTCAAGCGCGCGCAAGGCTTTGACGTCCTGCACCCGATGGGCTGGGATGCCTTTGGTATGCCCGCCGAAAACGCCGCCATGGAGCGTGGCGTCCATCCGGGTGACTGGACCTATTCCAACATCGAAACCATGCGTGGCCAGTTGAAACTGCTGGGCCTGTCGCTGGACTGGTCGCGTGAGATCGCCACCTGCGATCCGGAATATTACGGCCAGCAACAGGGCTGGTTCCTGGAGCTGTACAAGCGCGGTCTGGTTTATCGCAAAGAAGGCACCGTCAACTGGGATCCGGTCGACAATACTGTTCTGGCCAATGAACAGGTTATCGACGGTCGCGGCTGGCGCTCGGGCGCACTGGTCGAGAAGCGCAAGCTGACCCAGTGGTTCCTGCGTATTACCGACTATGCCGACGACCTGATCGACGGCCTGAAAGACCTTGAAGGCCGCTGGCCCGACAAGGTGCGTTTGATGCAGGAAAACTGGATCGGCCGCTCCAAGGGCCTGCAGATGAAGTGGGCCTTCGCAGGCACCGCTCCGGCTGGCTATGAAGACGGCGTGGAAATCTACACCACCCGTCCGGACACCTTCTATGGCGCGTCCTTCCTGGGTCTGGCTCCCGACCACGCGATCTCGAAACAACTGGCCCAAGCCGATCCGCGCGTCGCCGATTTCGTCGCCGAATGCCGCAAGGGTGGCGCTTCTCAAGCCGAGATCGAACAGGCCGAGAAGATCGGCTGGGACACCGGCCTGAAGGCTATCCACCCGTTCACCGGCGAAGAAGTGCCGGTATGGATCGCCAACTTCATCCTGTCCGAATACGGCACCGGCGCAATCTTCGCCTGCCCGGCCCACGACCAGCGCGACCTCGACTTTGCCCGCAAATACAATCTGCCGGTCAAGGCTGTGGTGCGCCCGCATGATGCCGATGAGAGCTTCACCGTCGAGAACGAGGCCTATACCGGCCCCGGCGTGCTGTTCAATTCGGACTTCATGAACGGCATGGAGATCGAAGAGGCCAAGGCCGCCGCGATCGCCAAGATCGAAGCCGCCGGTACCGGCAAGGGTGCCACCATCTACCGTCTGCGTGACTGGGGCGTCAGCCGCCAGCGCTACTGGGGTTGCCCCATTCCGGTCATCCACTGCGAGGATTGCGGTGTGGTGCCGGTCCCCGCCGACCAGCTGCCGGTCGAACTGCCGCACGATGTCACCTTCGACGTACCGGGCAACCCGCTGGATCGCCATGCGACGTGGAAACACGTCAACTGCCCGACCTGCGCCAAGCCTGCACGCCGCGAGACGGACACGCTGGATACCTTCGTCGATTCCAGCTGGTATTTCGCCCGCTTTACCGACCCCAAGGCCGCAACCCCCATCAATCCGGCCGCGGCGGCCAAATGGCTGCCCGTCGACCAGTATATCGGCGGCATCGAGCACGCCGTGTTGCACCTGTTGTATGCCCGTTTCATCACCCGCGCCCTGTCGGATGTCGGTCTGATGGATGTGAAAGAACCGTTCGCGGGTCTGTTCACCCAGGGTATGGTGGTGCACGAAACCTATTATGAGGGCCATGAAGACAGCGGTAAGCCCCGCTGGGTCGAGCCTTCGGACGTGCAGATCGAGCATGTTGACGGCAAGCGCGTCGCGCGTCGCCTGTCCAACGGTGCCGAGATCACCATCGGCGACGTCGCCCCTGCCGATATCATCGCCACCTATGGCGTGGATGCCGGTCGCCTGTTCGTGCTTTCCGACAGCCCGCCCGAGCGTGACGTGCAATGGTCGGCCGGTGGCGTCGAAGGCGCCTCGCGCTTTGTCCAGCGTGCCTGGACCGAGTTTGACAGCTTCGATGCATCGGCCCCCGCCAATGCCGATGTCGATGCCAGCCTGATCCGCGAGACCCACAAGACCATCAAGGCCGTCAGCGAAGGCGTGGAGCATTTCCGCTTCAACTCTGCCATCGCCAAGCTTTATGCCTTCCTCGCTGTATTGAAAGACCACGCCAAGGCCGGTGGCGAAGCCAAGAAGACCGCCCTGTCGGTACTGGCCCGTCTGGTCGCGCCGTTCACCCCGCACCTGGCCGAAGAAGGCTGGACGCGACTGGGTCTGGCCGGCATGGTTCTGGATGCCGAATGGCCGGTATTTGATGCCGCCTTGGCCGCTGACGACCAAGTCGTTATGCCGGTGCAAATCGGTGGCAAGCGTCGTGGCGAAGTGCAGATGCCGCGCGGTGCCGACAATGCCGATGTCGAAGCGGCGGCACTCGCCAATGCGACCGTTAAGGCCTACCTTGAGGCCAACAACCTGACGGTCCGCAAGGTGATTGTGGTGCCGGATCGCATTGTGAACCTGGTAGCCAACTGATGAAACGCATCCTTCCCCTGTCCGTCCTCGCTGCCTCGGCCATACTGCTGTCGGCGTGCGGGTTCACCCCCATCTATGGCCAGACAGGGGAAGGTGCGATCGGCAGCCAGCTGTCGCAGATTGCGGTTTCTACCCCCGATGACCGTCTGGGTTACCGCCTCAGAGAACAGCTGGAAGACGCCTTCGGGCGTAATGCCGCCCTGCCTGCGCAATGGCGCATGGAAACACAGGTCGAGCAGTCCCGTCTGCCTCTGGGCCGCCGCATCGATGATACGGCCACCCGCTATCAACTGACGGTCAAGGCCAAATGGACCCTGACCCCCGTTGCCGGCGGACAACCCCTGTCCGGCGAGCGGACCACGACCACCACCTATGCCGCCGCCGATCAGCCCTATGCTGCCATTGCCGCCCAGCAGGACGGTGAAGACCGCGCGGCCGCCGATCTGGCCCGCCTGATCCGTCTGGACCTGATGCGCACCCTGTCGACGCGCTGATCTCGAGGAGCCCCGCGTGATCCTCTCCAAGCGGCCCGAGATTGACCGTTTCCTCAAGACGCCCGAGCCGCATATCCGCGTGGCCCTGCTGCACGGCAAGGACCGTTCGGGCGTGCAGGAACGCGCGGTCATACTGTGTAAGACCGTCACGCCTGACCTGAACGATCCGTTCAACGTCACCTCGCTGACCGAAAGCGATATCGACGCCGACCCGATCAAGCTGGAAGAAGCCCTTACGGCCTTGTCCATGCTGGGCGACCGGCGCCTTGTGCGGGTGCGTCTGGGCGATCCCAAGGGTGGGACAGACAAGGCCCTTGCCTCCGCCGTCACCGCCCATGCCGAGGGCCAATATAACCCCGACGCCCTTTTGGTCATCGAAGCCGGTGCATTGGGGCGTGAATCCGCTCTGCGCAAAGCCGCCGAGAAGGCTAACGGGGCCGCCGCCATCGCCTGTTACGAGGACGAGGTCGGCGATGTCGCGCGTATGACCCGCGATGCGCTGGGGGCAGACAAGGTTGGGCTGACCTCCGACGCGCTGGACCGGTTTGTTGCCCGTCTGCCGCGCGAACGGGGCCTGATGCGTCAGGAAATCGAGCGCCTGATCCTCTATATCGGTCCGGGTTCCGGCAAGACGATTGATACGGCCGAACTGGACCTGCATCTGGGCGTAGAGCCGGATGCGTCGCTGTCCGATGCGGCCCTACAGGCCTTTGGCGGTCGCGCTGGTCCTGCACAAGCCGGACTGCGTCGTGCACTGGCCGAGGGCGAAAGCGCGGTCATGGCCGTGCGCATGATCTCGATCCACGCCGCCAAAATCCGCAAGATCAATGTCTTGCAGGCCTCGGGCAGTGGCGCAAAAGAAGCCGCCAAGGCTGCGGGTGTGTTCTGGAAACAGGAAGCTGAAATGCTGCGTCAGGCCCGCAGCTGGCGTCTGGAATATCTCGACGACGTGCTGGGCAGCATTAATACCGCAGATGTCGCCACCAAGACGACCGGTATGCCCGAGCATCTGATTGCCGAGCGTCTGCTGCTGGAAATCTCCGCCCGCGCGCGCCGTATGGGCCTGTAAGCGGCCCTCGCCAACTAAACCCTAGCCGCGGTGTGACATGCGCTTATAGGCGGGCTTGTTCATAGCTGCGGCTTCACGCTGGAGGCGTTTTTCCAGTGATTTGGCATCCACCCCCTTGGACATGCCGAGCCCCTGCCCGCTCGCAGCCTTTTTGGCCTCCAGAGCGCGTTTCATATTCTCGGCGAGGCTGGACTTGGGGGTTTGAGTGCTCATAGGCTCACCATAGCATAACGGACCCCGAAAGGCCCGCTGCTCATTTTAAACTGTGTTTTCAGTATACTAGTTGCGCATCAGACGACGGCAAAGGTCGTCCAGTTGCTCCAGCGTACCGTATTTGACGGTAATCTCGCCCTTGCCGCCCTTGTCCGCCAAAGCCACCTTCAGGCCCAGCGCGTCCGACAAATCCTGTTCCAGAGCGGCAATATCGGCGGCGCCTTCGGCATTAATGGCAGCCTTCGGTTTAACCGGTTTTGGACCTTCGACGGCGCGACGGGCCAAGACCTCGGTCTGTCGCACGTTCAAACCCTTGGAGATGACCTCGTCGGCCAGTTCCAGCGGGTTCGGGGCGGTAATCAATGCACGGGCATGACCCGCGCTAAGACGGCCATGGATGACATGTTCGCGCACTTGCGACGGCAGTTGCAGCAGGCGCAGCGTGTTGGCGACATGCGAGCGGCTCTTGCCGACGACGCCCGCCACCGCATCCTGCGTACGGCCGAACTTTTCCATCAACTGGGCGTAGGCATTGGCCTCTTCCATAGGGTTCAGATCGGCCCGCTGGACGTTTTCGATAATGCCGACTTCCAGCACCTCGACATCGTCCATTTCACGCACAACGACCGGCACCGAGATAACCCGCGCGGCCTGTGCCGCACGCCAGCGACGCTCACCGGCGATGATCTGGTAGTGACCCGGTTCACCCGGTTGCGGACGCACGAGGATGGGCAAAAGCACGCCCTTGTCGCGGATCGACGCCGTCAGTTCGTCCAGATCTTCCTTTTTGAAGACCTTCCGCGGCTGATCCGGATTGGCCTTCAGCTTCTCGATCGGAACGCGATTCACGCCCGCAGGGGCCGCAAACGCAGCATCCAGCGCCACAGCTTCCTGTGCATTTTCTCCCAGCAGGGCTGAAAGGCCCCGACCCAGTCCGCGTTGACGTTCAGACACGATGCGTATTCCGTTTTCTGTTCTTACTCTCAGGCCGCCCTGTTTCAGGCCGCAATAGCCTGACGACGTTGACGCTCGCGCGTCACCACTTCACGCGCCAGTTTCAAATAGGCCTGGCTGCCTGCACATTTCAGATCGTAGATCAGGGCGGGCTTGCCGTAGGACGGCGCCTCCGACACACGCACATTGCGCGGGATCACGCTTTCATAAACCTTCTCGCCAAAGTGGGCGCGCACATCGGCCGCCACCTGTCCCGACAGGGCATTACGGCGATCATACATGGTCAGAACCAGACCCTGAATTTCCAGCGACGGGTTCAGATTTTGCTTCACCATGTCGATGGTGCGCATCAACTGGGTCAGGCCTTCCAGTGCAAAAAACTCGCACTGCAGCGGCACCAGAACCGCATCGGCCGCTGCCATCGCGTTCAAGGTCAGCAGGTTCAACGACGGCGGACAATCAATCAGCACATAGTCGAACGGCTTTTGATCGCCATTGGCCTGCGCTTCCAGCGCATCGCGAAGACGGTAGGAGCGGCGATCTGCCTGGCTCAACTCGATCTCGACGCCCGACATATCGGGGTCCGAGGTGACGATAAACAGGCCCGGCACAGCCGTCTCGACTGCCGTTTCGTTGATCGAGCGCCCGTCGACGATGACGTCGTAAATGGTGATCTTGCGCGTTTCACGTGGAACACCCAGACCCGTCGAGGCATTGCCCTGCGGATCCATATCCACGATCAGAACCTTCTCGCCGATCGCGGCCAAGGCAGTACCCAGATTGATAGCGGTCGTGGTTTTACCCACCCCACCCTTCTGGTTCGATACCGCAAGGACGCGGGTCGTTTTCGGTTTAGCGGACACGACGCAAACTCCCCACAGAAACGATACGGCCGCGCGGATCACTGCGCGACACAGAAAGATCACCCTCAAAGTGCCAGACAGCCGCAGCGTCTTTCAACTCTGCTTCGGCCTTCTCGCCCTTCAGGAACAGCCCTATTGCACCACGTTGGAAGTATGGCTGTGCATAACCCAGTAATTTTTCCATCGCGGCCACGGCACGGGCGGTCACGATCTGGACCTTGACCTGTTGCTCCTCGGCGCGACCATTGATCACCGTCGCCGGTAGATCAAGCGCATCCACGACGGTTTGCAAGAAGCGGCAGCGTTTTCCGAGGCTGTCGATCAGCCACACATGTGCGCCTTCGCGACCCTTCAGCATGATCGCCAGAACCACACCGGGGAACCCTGCACCCGCTCCCAGATCAGCCCATGTCAGGGCGTCCGGTTCCAGCGCCAGCAACTGGGCACTGTCCCACGCATGGCGGTTCCAGAAGTCGGGAAGGCTATCGGGGCCCACCAGATTCATCACCGCATTCGTCTCGGTCAGCATGGCGAGGAAAGTTTGCAGGTCCGCTATATTTTGCTCGCTCGCACCGGTCTTGGCGCGAAAATCCGCGATTGGATCAGACATAAATACTCCGGTGTCGCGATCAGGCGACGACAGTGGCCAGATCGGTTTCGACCGATTTGATTTTCTTTACGTGGGCCAGAAGTGCGGTCAGGGCGCCCGGCGTCATGCCTTCGATACGGCCCGCCTGCCCCAGTGTCAGAGGACGCACCATCGACAGTTTCTCGCGCACTTCGTTCGACAATGCACCAATGCTGGCATAGTCCAGATTGTTCGCCAGGCTTAAGCCCTCTTCACGACGCAGAGCCTCGGCGTCCTGCGCCTGACGGTCCAGATAGCCCGCATAGACGGCGTCGATTTCAATCTGCTCACGCACCGATACGGGCCAGTCGACGATTTCCGGCTTCACAGACACGAAATGGTCCAGCGTTACCGACGGGAAGGACAGCAGGTCACGGATGGAACGACGCTGACCATCGGCATTGACCTGAATGCCCAACTCGCCCGCTTCCTTGGGCGTGAAGCGTGTTTCACGTGAAACAATGTTCGCCGAGTATAACCGGTCTGCCTTGTCCAGCCATACCTTCTCGCGGTCAGAGCCGACGATGCCAGCCTTAATTCCCAATGCAGTCAGGCGGATATCGGCATTGTCTGCGCGCAGGGTCAGGCGATATTCAGCGCGGCTGGTGAACATGCGGTAGGGTTCGGTCACGCCGCGCGTCACCAGATCATCGATCATGACACCGATATAGGCCTCGTCGCGACCGAAGATGATCGGGTCATTTCCGGCGGCTTTACGGGCCGCATTCAAGCCCGCTACCAGACCTTGAGCCCCCGCCTCTTCATAGCCGGTCGTGCCGTTGATCTGGCCGGCCAGATAAAGATTGGGGCGTTTTTTGACTTCGAGCGCCGGTGTCAGTTCACGCGGGTCGACATAGTCGTATTCGATCGCATAGCCAAAGCGGAAGACCTCGACCGCCTCCAGGCCGGGCATGGTGCGCAAAAAGGCCATCTGTGTCGCATCGGAAACCGAGGTCGAGATACCGTTCGGATAGACCGTCGGATCATCCAGACCTTCCGGCTCAAGGAAGACCTGATGGCTGGTCTTGTCGGCAAAGCGGACAACCTTGTCCTCGATCGACGGGCAGTAGCGCGGACCACGGCCCGACAAGTGCCCGCCATAGACAGCGCTCTCGCCAAGATTATCAGCGATGATACGGTGGGTTTCTTCGGTCGTATGGGTGACGCCGCATGCAATCTGCGGCACCTCGATCTTGTCGGTCAGGAAGCTGAAGGGCACGGGCTGATCGTCCGCCGCCTGCATTTCCAGACGCTCCCACGCAATGGTGCGGCCATCCAGACGGGCGGGCGTGCCGGTCTTCAGGCGCCCCATCATCAGGTCCGCCGCATGCAGGTCTGCGGCCAGACCCGTCGAAGGATCCTCGCCATAACGTCCTGCCGGAATACGCAGATCACCACGATGGATCACCCCGTTCAGGAAGGTGCCGGTCGTCAGGACCACAGCCCCTGCCCTAATGGTTTCACCACTGGCGGTCGAAACGCCGATCACGCGCTCGCCATCCATGATCAGACCTTCGGCGGTGCCGGCCATCTGTGTCAGGTTCGGATAGTGGGCCAGCTCGGCCTGCATGGCTTCGCGGTAAAGCTTACGGTCAATCTGGCTGCGCGGGCCACGAACGGCCGCGCCCTTAGAGCGGTTCAGCAGACGAAACTGGATGCCCGAAACATCGGCAAGCCGCCCCATCACACCATCCAGCGCGTCGATCTCGCGCACCAGATGCCCCTTGCCCAAACCGCCAATCGCCGGATTGCAGCTCATCTCGCCGATGGTTTCCAGCTTCTGGCTGAGCAAAAGTGTGCGCGCGCCGAAACGTGCGGACGCCGTCGCAGCCTCGCTACCGGCATGGCCGCCGCCAATGACAACAACGTCGAAGGTATGATCCGGGGTAAAACTCATGCCGATCACATAGTGCATCCGGCGCGAAATCTCTATGCCGCTGCGATCACGGTTTCACGTGAAACGGCTATTTACCGATGCAGAAGCTGGAAAAGACTTCGCCGAGAATGTCCTCGACACCAATAGCCCCCGTTACACGCGACAGGCTTTCAGCTGCCCGGCGTAGGTCGTCTCCCGCCATTTCCGGCGCAATATACAGTGCGCGGCGGCCCGCCTGTACCGCAGTCAATGCCTCGACCAGACGACGGCGGTGCCGTTCGCGGGTCACGGCAGGGAAGTCTGCGCCCGACAGATCACGCGCCAGACGGGCGGCAATCCAGTCATGAAGTTCTGAGAGCCCCTGCCCAGACTGGGTGCTGACCGTCAGATGCTGCATTCCCGCAACCGGAGCCAGGGCCCCGAGGTCTGCCTTGTTCAACACCTGTAGATCGTCCGGTTTTGCAAACTGTGCCGCCGGATCATCATTCGCCGTTTGCGATGGAGAGCGCACCCAAAGGCGAAGGTCCGCGCTCTCGGCCCGTAGTCGTGCGCGGCGTATGCCTTCGGCCTCGACAACATCGTCGCTATCACGCAGACCCGCCGTATCGGACAGGGTCACGGCATAGCCACCGATCATGATATCGGCATCCAACACGTCGCGGGTTGTACCCGCGATCGGCGTCACAATAGCCGCTTCGCGTGCCGTCAAAGCGTTAAATAGGGACGACTTGCCCGCATTGGTCTCGCCAATCAGGACGATGCGATAACCTTCACGCACGCGGCGACCACGATCGGAATCGGCCAGTGCGGCGTTCAAATCAGACATCAGCTGATCCAGAACCGGTCCTGCGGTGCGGGCCAAATTGTCCGGCACTTCCTCGTCGGGGAAGTCGATCTCGGCCTCGACCAGAGACAGGGCTTTTAATAGATCGCGTCGGAAACCGGCATAGGTTTGCGACAAGGCGCCGTCCAGCTGGCCAAGGGCTTGCGCCTTCTGGGCCTCGGTTTCGGCATCGATCAGATCGGCCACGGCCTCGGCCTGCGCTAGATCCATGCGGCCATTCTGGAAGGCGCGACGGGTAAACTCGCCTGCCTCGGCAGGGCGCAGGCCATGGGCCATAAGGGCCAGACTGGCGGCCTCGATCACCGCCCGACCGCCATGCAGATGCAGTTCGGCGCTGTCCTCGCCCGTATAGGAGTTGGGGCCGACAAAACGCAGGATCAGGGCCTGATCGACAAGTTTACTGTCATGGGTAATATTGCGCACCGAGGCCAGACGCGGCTTTACGCCCCCTGCTCCGATACGCTCCAGCACCTGAACGGTGTCCGGGCCAGAGATGCGGATAATGGCCACCGCCCCGCGACCGGGAGGTGTCGCGAGCGCAAAAATTGTGTCGATCATGGCGTGAACCTAGCCCTTGGTCTGGCCCGATACGGCCGCTTCCATCAGGCGGCGGAACTGGTCCTGAGCCTGAACGCCGAAAGACGTCCAGGACTTCATCAGTTCGTCGGGCTGCATGGCGGTCATGTTTTCCGCCATGCGTTTTTGCATTTCCTGCACCAGCAGTTCGTTCAACGGAGCCACATCCGGCAGGCCCAGAAAAGCGCGGGCCTCGGCCGGTGTGCAATCAATCTCGATATTGACCTTCATTGCACGGGCTCCATTGTTTCACGTGAAACACCACGGGTATGTCTTGGTTTTACTGCTAAGCTTGTTACGTATTCATCGACTGGAAGAAGTCGCCATTGTTCTTGGACTGGCGCAGCTTGTCGAGCAGGAACTCGATGGCATCCTGCGGGCCCATCGGGTTGAGGATACGGCGCAGGACATAGGTCTTGGCCAGTTGATCCTTCGGCGTGATGAGGTCTTCCTTGCGGGTACCCGATTTGAGCACGTCAATGGCCGGGAAGATGCGCTTGTCGGCAACCTTGCGATCCAGCACGATTTCCGAGTTACCGGTGCCCTTGAACTCTTCGAAGATCACCTCGTCCATGCGCGAGCCGGTATCGATCAGAGCCGTAGCGATGATGGTCAGCGAACCACCCTGCTCCACGTTACGCGCGGCGCCGAAGAAGCGCTTGGGACGTTGCAGGGCGTTGGCATCCACACCACCGGTCAGGACCTTGCCCGACGACGGGACCGTGGCGTTATAGGCGCGGCCCAGACGCGTGATCGAGTCCAGCAGGATCACAACGTCCTTCTTGTGCTCGACCAGACGCTTGGCCTTTTCGATCACCATTTCAGCGACGGCAACGTGACGGGTCGCCGGCTCGTCAAAGGTCGAGGCCACAACCTCGCCCTTCACGGTGCGCTGCATGTCGGTCACTTCTTCGGGGCGTTCGTCGATCAGCAGGACGATCAGGAACACTTCCGGATGGTTCTTCTCGATCGACTTGGCGATGTTTTGCAGCATGACCGTCTTACCCACGCGCGGCGGGGCAACGATCAGGCAACGCTGGCCCTTGCCGAGCGGCGCGACGATGTCGATCACACGGCCCGAGCGGTCTTTCAGCGTCGGGTCCTGGATTTCCATGTGCAGACGCTCTTCGGGATAGAGCGGCGTCAGGTTGTCGAACAGGACCTTGGTCTTGACCATCTCCGGATCTTCGAAGTTGATCGTATCGACCTTGAGCAGAGCAAAATAACGCTCGCCTTCGCGCGGGCCACGAACGGCACCATGCACGGTGTCGCCCGAACGAAGGCCGAAACGGCGGATCTGCGACGGCGACACATAGACATCGTCCGGACCCGGAAGATAGTTGGCGTCGGGGCTGCGCAGGAAGCCGAAGCCGTCCGGCAGGATTTCCAGCACGCCCGAGGCAATGATCTCGACCTCTTCGTCGGCCAGCGTCTTCAGGATCGCGAACAGCAGATCCTGTTTGCGCAGGTTGCCAGCGTTTTCAATCTCGAGGCTTTCGGCGAAGGCCACCAGATCTTCCGGCGTCTTCTCGTTCAGTTCCTGCAGCGTGATGCGGCCATTCGGCACCATCGGCTCGCCGTCATCGTCCTCGTCTTCCTCGGCCGAGGTGTCGACGCCGCTATAATCGTTCTGGATTACCTCGTCTTCAGCCGGTTGATCGGCCTCTGCGGCGGCAGCCTTGCTGCTACCGAGGCTCAGCGTGCGGCGCGGACGTTCAGCAACAGGTTCCTGAGCGTTTTCAACGACTTCGTTTTCTGGCGTATCAGACATAATGCGGGCTCGTACTCACGCCACGCAACCGTAATGGCGCGCAGGGCGATAAATCTCAGCAATGGGTGGCCAGGTGGCCGAACGGGAAGATGACGCGGTCCCGCAGGTCCAAACCGGCAGGCGTCACCAAAAGAGAGGCACCGCACAGCCAGTCCGGCCCCACGGTTCGGGACAAGCGAAACCACGGATAGACGGCGCCGGTCAAGGGGCGCCGCCATCACAATGCGTGGTGGTGGGCTTAGGCGCCCCACTCCAGCGTCACGGACAGAACCATGACGATGGCGATCAGGAAGGGGATTTCATTGCTCATGCGCCAGAACTTACTGGAACGGGTCGAGGTGCCATTGGCGATCTTCTTGCGGCTCTTGGCCAGAAAACCATGCCAACCGAACAGGGCAATCACGCCCAGAATCTTGACCACCATCCATGGCTGATGGGCAAACGACCAGTCGGCCCCGTTGCCCGAACGCAACCAGAACAGCCACAGGCCCAGCACAATGGCCAGGATCATCGACGGATTGATGATGATGCGCAGAAGGCGGGTCTGCCAAAGACGCAAAAGCCCCTGCATTTCAGAGCGTAGCGGCTCCGGTTTGTCATTCTGTTCAACGTCGTAGGCATAGAGACGCGGCAGGTAGAGCATACCGCTCATCCACGCGATCACGGCCAGAATGTGCAGGCCACGGGCCAGATCATAGGCGTTCATTGTCTATCCTCTAGGCCAAACGGTCAGGCCACACTGGCCGAGCTGCCGACCATAGTCGTCTCAAGCTTTGCAAAACGGTTGTCGCAAGCGCAACTGCCATTTCCGCAACGCGGGGCCTGCTGGCCCTGAATGGCTTTGATAGTCTCGTCGGCCAGTGCGCCGATAAAGTCAGCATCAATCCCGACGGCAGGGGCACGCAAATACGGACTACAGCCAACCTCGTGGGCCAGTTCACCGTATTCGATATCCAGTTCGACCAGGGTCTCGATATGTTCCGAAACAAAGGCGATCGGCACCACCACCGCACCGACACCGTCAGCCGCAGCCTGTTTGATGGCATCGGGCGTGGCCGGTCCCAGCCATTCCATCGGCCCGACCTTGGACTGATAGCAGATGGCCCAGTCGCTCAGTTCCATGCGCGCCACCACCGCCGCCACCGTCGCCTCGATCTGCGCCTGATAGGGATCGCCCTGTTTGACCAGTTTGGACGGGATGCCATGGGCCGAAAACAGCACGCGAACCGGCTTGCCTTCGGCTTTTTGCAAGGCCTCGCCAATCACGCGGGCTTGTGCGGCAATGAAACCGTCAGCCTGCGGATAGCAGCACACCACGCTTTGACGCCCAGAACCCTTATAGGTCTTGCGCCAGATTTTAAGCGACGAGGCCGTCGTGGTGGTCGAATACTGCGGGTACAGAGGCAGTAGCACCACTTCATCGGGCCGGAAGGCCTCGACGGCGCGGGCCGCTTCGTCGGTCATCGGATGCCAGTAACGCATAGCGATAAAAACGCGCGTCTCGTCGTGCGGCATCTGGCTGTTCAACACAGCTTCCAGCGCCTGCGCCTGTTTGCGCGTTTCGGGCAGCAGCGGCGATCCGCCTCCCATCAGGGCATAGTTCTCCTGCGCCGGTTTTTCACGGCGCGAGGAGATGAGCCTGGCCAGAGGCGTGCGCAAAAGACCCGGCAGACCGATAATCGCCGGATCATTGAACAGGTTGAACAGAAACGGTTTTACCGCTTCGGGTCCATCCGGTCCGCCCAGATTGGTCAACACCACCGCAATACGGCGGCCGGAACCTGATTTTAGGGGTGTGACCGACATGGCCTATTGCGCTCCGATGCGCTTGAGAACCTGTTCGACATGGGCAATCGGCACATCCGGCGTTACGCCATGGCCGAGGTTGAACACCCACGGTCCCTGCCCCCAGGCTTCCAGAAGCTGGTCCACGCGGCGGTCCAGTTGTTCGCCGCCGACCCGCAACAGCATCGGATCCAGCGCACCCTGAATGGGTTTGATCTGCTGAACGCGTTTGCCGACTTCCAGCGGGCAGGCCGTATCCAGAGCTACAGCATCGACATCGCACTCACGCGCATAGCGTTCGGCCAGAGCCGCCGAACCCCGCGGGAAGCCCATGATCGGCACCGTCACACCCAGTTCACGGGCGCGGGCCACCAGTTTCTGGTGCGGACGAAGAACCAGCGTTTCGAAGAGATCGTCGGGAAGACCCTCGGCCCAGCTCTCGAAAATCTTGAGCACCATGGCGCCCGCATCCTGCTGCATCTTCAGATAATGCGCCGTGCTTTCGATCAGAACATCGAGCACGGCCTGAACCGTTTGCGGATCGGCATAGGCATAGGCGCGTGCCGCTGCTCGCTCGCCCTTGCCGATCGTACGGGCCTCGCCGTCCAGCATATAGGTTGCAACCGTCCAGGGAGCCCCAGCAAAGCCGATGAGCGTCTTTGACGGGTCCAGCTGTGCGCGGACCAGAGACAGGCTCTGGCCGACTGCTTTCAGGGCTTCTCCGGCATAGGGCGCTTTCTCGCGCATTTGCTCGACCGAAGGCAGGGCGCCCAGACGCGGTCCCTCACCCGATTCAAACCAGACGTCCTGACCAAGGGCGCCCGGGATCAGCAGGATGTCGGCAAAGATGATCGCCGCATCAAAACCGTAACGGCGCATCGGCTGCAAGGTGGCCTCTGCCGCCATCTCGGGATTCAGGCAGAACGAAATGAAGTTCGGTGCCTTGGCCCGTAGCTCGCGATATTCCGGCAAATGACGGCCGGCCTGACGCATGAACCATACGGGAGGATGGGCGGTCGTCTGGCCCTGAAGAGCCTGGATCATAAGGGGAGTGCTCATGACCAAAGGCTTTAGCCCTCCACACCGTCCAACCTCAATCTCAAATAAAAATTATAGAAATTAGAAATTGGAGGTTTGAATTAGGGCGGGGGACGACGGGGACAGTTTTTGATTGTCCCGCCCGTGGACGATCTTTTCCTAATCCAGGCGAGAACGATTCCAGCCCCCTGCGAAGCTGTGTGTGGATTATGGGGAAAACCCGTGAAACACCCAATCTAATTGGGCTCTCCTCTGGGCGCCGTTGTGGGTGAGTCTCTTGGCGCCAAAATTGGACAATGAATCTTGCCCACAGGACTGGATAGATAACCGGCGCCCAATTTGACGAGCGGGGCGCCGTTTATAAGTTTGGCGCCCGATCTTATGTTTGGAATTCGCTGGCGCCTATGAGCGCCCAATTCGGCGCCCGCTGTTTTGAATTTGGCGCCCTGCCTTTTCCACAGAATGCGGGGATGGTCGGCGCCTAGCGAACGGGTTTAGAACCGCAATAACCGCTTATTGAGCCAAGGAAGTCGTCATGAGCCCTGACCGTCCTGCCGGATCATCGCGTCTGGCGACCTATTTCCATGTGCATCTGGTGTCGGATTCGACCGGCGAGACGCTGAACGCCATGGCGAAAGCTGTGGTGGCGCGCTTTGATCGTGTGATCCCGATCGAACATATCTATGCGCTGGTGCGCTCCAACAAGCAGATGGAACAGGTGCTGTCGGAAATCGCCGATGCGCCGGGGCTGGTCCTGCATACGGTTGTAGACCCCGAACTGCGCGAGCAGCTGGAACAGGGGTGCAAGCTTTTGGGCATTCCCCAGATCGGCGCGCTGGATCCGCTGGTCCGCTCGCTGTCCCACTATCTGGGTGCCGATATCTCGACCCGCGTCGGGGCCCAGCACACATTGGATACGGGCTATTTCAACCGTATGAGTGCGCTGGACTACGCCATTTCCCATGATGACGGCCAAGGCTCGACCGAAGATCTGGAACAGGCCGATGTGGTACTGTGCGGGGTCAGCCGCACCTCCAAGACACCCACCTGTATCTATCTGGCCCATCGCGGTATCCGCGCCGCCAATGTGCCTCTGGTGCCGGGCAGCGAGGATGGCGAGCGCCTGACCAAGCTGAAAAACCCGCTGGTGATCGGTCTGACGGTCTCGCCGGACCGTTTGGTGCAGATCCGCCGCAACCGTCTGGACAGCCTGAACCAGATTCAGGAAACCGCCTATGTCGACCATGATGCGGTGCGCGCCGAGATCATCAAGGCGCGGCGTGATTTCGAGCGTCGTGGCTGGCCGGTCATTGATGTGACCCGCCGCTCGGTCGAAGAAACCGCCGCCGCCATCGTCAATCTGGTCAATGCCCGCCGTAATCGCCGTATTGGAGTCCCCGCATGAGCCTGACACGTTTAATTCTGGCGTCGAAAAGTGCGGCCCGTCGCGAGGTGCTGGCCAATGCAGGCGTGGTCTTCGATATTCAGGTCGCCGGTATCGACGAGGATGCCCTGAAGGTTGCGGGTGTGGATGCGCGCGAACTGGCCATTGAGCTGGCCAAGGCCAAGGCTTTGGTAGTGTCGCAGCAGCATCCCGATGCGGTGGTTTTAGGCGCCGACCAGACACTGGCCTTTGAGGGCGGGCTGATATCCAAGGCACCGACACTGGATGCCGCCAGAGCGCGTCTGGTGGAAATGCGCGGCAAGCCGCATCAACTCCATTCAGGCGTGGCTCTGGCCAAGGGGGGGCAAATCCTCTGGGCCGATGCCGATACGGCCCATATGCGCGTGCGCGATTTCTCGGATGATTTCCTCGACACCTATATCGCCACCGAAGGCGATGAGCTGCTGCACTGTGTCGGATCGTACCGTCTGGAGGGTATGGGCTCGCAACTGTTCGACAAGGTCGATGGTGACTATTTCACCGTTCTGGGCATGCCCTTGTGGCTGGTGCTGGAACAGCTTCGTCACTTCGGGGCCTTGCCGAAATGAGTCGTATTACAGGGGCGGTAAAGGTCGGCGGCGTGGTCGGCCAGCCGGTCAGCCACAGCCTCAGCCCTGTCATCCATAATGCGTGGCTGGAAGCGGGCGGGATCGACGGTGCATATGTGGCCTTTGCGCCCAAGGATGAAGACGGGTTCGCCGCTCTGGTGGCTGCAGGCCGTGCGGGTCTGATCGCCGGTGTTAATGTCACCGCGCCCTTTAAAGAGCAGGCTTACCGCACTGCCGATCAGGTTTCGGCGGCAGCCAGACTGGTGTCTTCGGCCAATATTCTGGCCTTTCGCGACGGACAGGTTTTTGCCGACAGTTCGGATGGCGCAGGCGTGCTTTATGCACTGGCCGAACAGGCCCCTGCCCTGTCTCTGAACGGTGCCCATGTGGTGATGCTGGGCGCGGGCGGTGCCAGCCGCGCCGGGGCCGGCGCCTTGCTACAGGCAGGCGCGCGACTGTCGATCCTGAACCGCACCCGTCAGCGGGCCGAGGATCTGGCGGCCGATCTGGGGGCAGGCGTCTGCGTGGCCGATGACGATACGGTTTTGCAAACCGCAGACCTTGTCATCAATGCGCTCAGCGTCCGGCCGCAAATCGATCTGGCCCTTGTACCGGCCCATGCGGTGGTAATGGACATGACCTATCGTCCAGTGGTGACGCCCTTGCTTTTGGAGGCTAAGACGCGCGGCCTGACGACGGTTGACGGTCTGGCCATGTTGATTGGTCAGGCAGGGGCGGGTTTCGAGGCCATCTATGGTCTGGCTCCGCCGCAAATGGATATGCGCGCCGTGCTGATGAAGCATCTGAAAGAGACACTATGATTATTCTGGGCCTGACCGGCAGTATCGGTATGGGAAAATCCACGACGGCAGAATTCTTTGCCGAGCACGGGGCCATGATCTGGAATGCCGACGATGCGGTGCATCGCCTGTATGCCAAAGGCGGTGCGGCTGTGGACCTGATTGCCGAGGCTTTCCCGAGCGCGGTGGTTGATGGGGCGGTGGACCGGCCCTTGCTGGCGCAGGTCTTGGGTCAGGACCCCGAAGCGTTTGCCGCGCTGGAGGGGATTGTCCATCCTCTGGTGGCCATGGACCGCGCCGATGCTCTGGCCAAGGCGCGCGAGGACGGCGTGAAGCTGGCCGTGCTGGATATTCCGCTTTTGTTCGAGACGGGCGGCGATGCCCATGTCGATGCGGTGGTGGTGGTATCGGCCCCTGCCGAAGTTCAGGCTGAGCGTGTCCTGAAGCGCCCGGGCATGACGCGGGAGCGTCTGGACGCCATCCTGTCGCGCCAGACACCGGATAACGAAAAGCGCCAGCGCGCCGATTTTATCATCAATACCGGCAAGGGACGCGCCCGCGCCCGTCGTCAGGTCGAGGCGGTGGTCAGAACGGTCCTTGATCCGGCGTGGACATCACCGCGCCAGATGGGGCAGTAAGCTTTATGCGCGAAATCGTCCTCGATACCGAAACCACCGGCTTTGATCCCAAGACCGGCGACCGCCTGATCGAGGTCGGCTGTATCGAAATTGTCGACTTGTTGCCGACGGGCCGGACCTATCACAGCTTGGTAAATCCCGAACGCTTGATCCCTGCGGAGGCCATCAGGGTTCACGGCATTACCGATGACAAGGTCAAGGATGCGCGCATCTTTGCCAAGATGGCCGACGAGTTCCTCGAATTTGTCGGCGATGCCCCCCTGATCGCGCACAATGCCAGCTTTGACCGCAACTTCATCGACTGGGAACTGACGCTGGCCCACAAGCCCATTACGGGCGAGGCGCGCTGGATCGATACGCTGGCGATCGCCAAGTCGAAATTCCCCGGCCAGCCCAATACGCTGGATGCGCTGTGCAAGCGTTACAAAATCTCGCTGGCCGACCGGACCTATCACGGCGCCCTGATCGATGCCCGTCTGCTAGCCGAGGTCTATCTGGAGCTGCGCGGCGGCAAGGAACGCAGCTTTGATCTGGGCGGAGGCAAGACCCTGACCAGCAGCGGTATGGTCGTACCGGACGGTCGCAAAACCTATGGGGCGCGTCCGCGTCCCCTGCCCGCGCAGGTGGGTGCGGCCGAGGACGAGGCGCATCGCGCCTTTCTGGGACAATGGGTCAAAGACCCCGTCTGGGCACAGCACGGTATCGAACCGCTGGCCAAGGACGAAAACTGAGACAACAAAAAACCCCGCCCTTGGATATCAAGGGCGGGGTTTTCGTTTGTCCGGCAGATGCCGTCAGTCTCAGGCTTGGCCGGTTTCGGCAGGCGAGCCGGCGATCTGCTGCTGGCGGGCCATATAGATGGCGCCAAAGTCGATCGGCTCGACATTGAACGGCGGGTAGAAACCACCGTCTGCGGTCGCTTGCGAGATGATCTGGCGCGCATACGGGAACAGGTAGCGCGGGCATTCGATCAGGAGCATCGGCTCGATGTCCTGCGGCTCTACGCCGTGCAGGGCGAACAGACCGCCGTAAACCAGCTCGACATGGAAGACCGGCGAGTTGTCGTCAGCCGTGGCCTTGACCGAGATCTTCAGGTCCACTTCGAACAGGCCGTCGGGGCGACCACCGGCATTCATTTCAACGCCCATATCGATCGCAGGCTTGCCTTCGATGCGCAGGCTTTCCGGTGCCTTCGGGTTTTCGAACGACATGTCGCGGACATATTGGGTGAGGATGCGGAAGCCCGGGCCTTGCGGCTGACCTTGAGCCAGATCGGCTTGCGGGTTTTGAGCGTTGGTGTCGGCGGGCGGCGTAGCGTCAGTCATTTCGAAAGACCGTCTTTGAAAATAAGGTGCGAAATGCCCCAACTGAGGCAGGTATGAGGCGCGGCGGTAGCACGTTGAGGCTATCGGTCGCAACGTCTGGCAGGGCTTCTATAGGGGCCTTTGCCTTGCGCCGGACAGGATCGCCCCCTAATCAATGTATTGAAGATGACCTGCCCATGAAGGGGCTGCGGGCATTGTCAGGGTTTTAAAACCTTGGCTGTGGCACAGTCTCTATGTGGGGAAGGCGCTGATTACCCCAAGGAATACCCGTGTCCCAGACCTTCTCGATTGTGTTCTTCGCTGTGATTGCGGCTGTGCTGCTGTTCCAGCTCTACAATGTGCTGGGCAAGAAGGTTGGCCGCCAACCCGAAGATAATGCCCATAAGGCGAAATTGGCCAAAACAGGCATTCTGGCCCCCGGCCTGCCCAAGAGCGTCGATGCCCGTGCCCCGCAAGGACCGGTTATGGACCCTGCTCTGGCAGCGGCCATTGCAAGTCTGAAAGAGCGCGATCCGGCTTTTGATCCGGCCCGTTTTGTCGAAGGGGCCCGTCAGGCCTACGAGACCATCATCCGTGCCTATGCGCGTGGTGACCGCGAGGCTCTGCGTCCCTTGCTGACCGACAAGGTGATGACCTCGTTTGATGCCGGTATCAGCCAGCGCGAACTGGCCGGAACGGTTGAAACGGTGGAACTGGTTTCTCCGGCGCGTGCCGATATCGAACTGGCCACGGTCGAAGACAATCTGGCCAAGGCGCGCGTGCGTTTCCTTGCCGAGGTGCGCAGCACAGTGACGCAGGACGGTGGTGAAAGCCACATCAGCGAGCGCCGAACCGCCGAGGTCTGGACGTTCGAGCGTAAACTGGGTGCCAGTGATCCCAACTGGTCGCTGGCCCGCGTCGAGGCCGCAACGGCCTGATGACCACGGTGGACAGGGACGGCTCGGTGTCGCGTTTTACATCCGGTTTTATTGTAGCGGCGTTGACGGTGCTGGTGGCGGCCTGTGCTTCCAGCCCCAAGGTGCCGCAACGTCCCTTTCCGCCGCAGACGGTTCCGCCCGTCACCCAGCCTCCGGTGTCGCCGCCGCCAGTTACCAGCGGCCCCCAGCCCTATTCGATTGCCCTGAGCGCCTTGCCGGGGTGGTCGAACGAGGACCATTTGTCGGCACTGCGCGCCTATGCCGAGGGCTGCAAGGTCTTACGCAATACGGCCAACCTGACCTGTCAGGTCGCCCGCGAGTTTTTGAACACACGCCCCGGCCCTAGCCCCAGTGATGCCCGCGCCTTTCTGGAAGAGCGTTTTGTAGCCGTTGAAGCCCGCAAGGAAGATGGCACAGCAGGGATGCTGACCGCCTATTTCGCACCCGAATATCAGGCACGGTCCACTCCGGATGCCGAGTTTGACGCACCGGTTCTCAGCCGTCCGGCCAATCTGGCCAGTGTCGGGGATCGCGCGGCCATCGAGGCAGGCTCGGCCCAGTCTTCGGCTCTGGCCTGGATGCGGGCAGAGGACCTGTTCTTCCTGCAGATTCAAGGCTCCGGCAATTTGACCTTCCCAGATGGTCGCCGGATGCGGGCGGCCTATGCCGCCGATAACGGCCAGCGTTTTGTCGGCATTGCCCGCCCGATGGCCGAGCGGGGTCTGTTGCCGCAGAACGGCACATCCGGTGATGCTATTCGCGGTTGGTTATCCAGCCATCGCGGAGCCGCCGCCCGCGAGGTCATGAACCTCAATCCGCGCTATATCTTCTTTGCCATGACGCCTGATAACGGACGCGAGGCTGTAGGCGCAGCGGCGATCCCGCTTCCGGCGCGTCGTTCTATTGCGGTTGATCCCTCGCACTGGACCTATGGCGAGGCCGTCTGGATCGAGGCCGATGGCGGAAATCTGGTGGGCGCGCTGGCCAGCTATCGCGGACTGGTTATGGCGCTGGATACAGGCTCTGCCATTCGCGGGCCGGTGCGGGCGGACCTGTATATCGGGACCGGCGATGCGGCGGGGCGCGAAGCGGGAGCGGTACGCCACCCCTTGCGCATGTGGCGGCTGATCCCGCGATATTGATCCGGCGACAGTCGCTATGCTGTTGAAACTAGAATATCAATGCTAGTCTAGATAACCACAATCCGTGGTCCTCGATGTGTTGAGGATTGAGCCATGTTCAGCTTACGTCACGTACCAGCGGGTATGATCGGGGCCTTCAGCCTTGCGTTTGCAGGACTGGCCCACGGGCAGGCTACTGACGCGGCGGATGATGAAGGCGTGAAAATCCGCTTTCAGGGCGGCGTGAATGCGGTGGCCGAGCGAAACCTGTTCTGGCGTTTTGCTGAAACCGTGGCACAGGCCGACGATTTCGCCTCCGATACCGAATGGCTGGAAGCCTATGTGAAACCGGGGCTGAGTTACCAGCGGACCACATCAAGCGGCGCGACCCTTTATGGCGGCCTGTCGGCGGTCGGGTCATGGACGGCCGGTTCCGATGCTTTTGGAACGGGTGATATCGGGCGCGTCACACTGGAAGAGGCCTATGCAGGGGTTCGCTTCAATCAGGCGGGCTTTGATTTTGATCTTTCGGCGGGCTCGCAGGAATTCGAAGCCGGCACGGGCATGAACCTGTCCAATGGCGGTTCGAACGGCTTTTCGCGCGGGGCGCTGAAACTGGGGCCGCGCAAGGCGTGGGCTATGGCCGTTCTGGCGCGGGCCAAGCGGGGCGATGTGTCCAGCACCGCCTTTTATCTGGATCCCAACAGTGCGCCCGACAATGACAATGGTACGCGCATAGCCGGTTTTGATGTGCGCTATGATCCCGATGAAAAGACCTATTACGGGGCGACAATCGGCAAGGTTGTGGAATCGCGCGCTCCGTATCCGGTGGCCGCTCCGGGCGGGATCGGCGTGCCCTCTATTTTGGAAAACGGCCGCGACGGCCTGACCTTTGTCGACCTGTATATGCGGGCGCGTCCCTTTGCCGACGCTCTCCCCGGTGCCTTTGTGGTGGCCGAGGTGTCGCTGCAGAACAATGACCGTATCGACATGCGTGCCTGGGGAGGCAGGGCCTGGGCCGGTTATGATTTCAACCACCGCTGGAAGCCGTCGTTCGGGTTTGGCTACCAGACCTTTTCCGGTGACGATCCCAATACGACGCGCCTAGAGCGGTTTGATCCGCTCTATTACGAAGGCAATCCGAAATCGTGGTCGACGGGTTCCAAATCGTCGATGGTGTTTATCAACTCGAACGTGGCGTCTTGGAATGCCGGATTGAGCCTGTCACCCACGCCACGCGACAAGGTGAGCCTGCAGGTTTCGCGCATTCTGGCGAACGAACGCCTGAGCCCGATCCAATTTGGTCAGGCCACCCGTGTCGAGATTGAAGACGGTATCGCCAACCCGATCTCCGGTGTCACACGCCGGCATTTGTCGGATGATATCTATCTTGAATACATGCGGGTCGTGACGCCGAACGTCTATCTGACAGCGGGTTTCTCCGTTTCGGTGCCAGGACCGGGCATTAATTCCATCGTGACCGAGGTGGATGCACCCACCTGGAGTGGCGGTTTCGTCAATCTTATCGTCAATTACTGAGGGCAGCCCCCAATGCCGTACTTCGCTTTTGAAGGGTTTAACCGCCGGGGTTTTCTGGCGGGAACAGGGGCTTGCGCGGGCGTGGGCGCATCGGCGCTGTCCGCGTCTTCCGCATGGTCGCAAACGCGACAGGAGACATCGATCTTCTCGGGCGGGATGATCCGCACCATGAATGATGCCATGCCTGTGGCCGAAGCTCTGGCGATACGCGGTGGCCGGATTATTGGTGTCGGCGCGCTGGATGACGTGCGCGCGGTGGCCGGACGCGGGGCCCGCATGGTGGACCTTCAGGGCCGCACCCTGTTGCCGGGTTTCTTTGATCCCCACAGCCACGTGGCCATGGTGGGCCTACAGGCCCGCTATGCCAATCTGTTGCCCGCCCCCGATGGCGAGGGCGAGGACATTGCCGCCCTGCAAAGGGTGACGCGGGTATGGATGGATCGTCACGCTGATCTGGTGCGCGACACCGGTCTGGTGATCGGCTTCGGCTATGACGATTCACAACTGAAGGAAAAGCGCCACCCGACGCGCGACGAACTGGATGCCATTACCGATACGGTGCCGATCCTGTTCCTGCACCAGTCCAGCCATATGGGGGTGGTCAATAGTGCCGCTCTGGCTGCGGTAGGGATTGATGCCAATACGCCCGATCCGGCCAATGGTGTGATCCGCCGCCGCGAAGGGTCAAACGAGCCGAACGGGGTGCTGGAAGAAACGGCCCTGTTTGCGGTGATGGGCACCTTGTTCACCCGACTGGGAGCCGAGGCCAACCGCCAGATGCTGATCGAGGGCGCACGTTTCTATGCCCGTTTTGGCTATACCACCGCACAGGACGGACGCTCTTCCACCGAGACCTGCCAGATGATTGCGGGACTGGCGTCCGAAGGGGCTCTGCCCATCGACATTGTGTCCTTCCCGGACATTCTGACGTCTACCGATGTGATGGCGACCTCGCTTTACCGGCGCAATTATGAAGGCCGTTATCGCATTGGCGGGGTAAAGCTGACGCTGGATGGCTCGCCGCAAGCCAAGACCGCATGGCTGTCACAACCCTATTATATCCCGCCCGAAGGCCAGCCCGCTTCGTACCGTGGCTATCCTGCGGTCAGCGAGCAAAAAGCGCTGGAAATGGTCGATCTGGCCTTTGCCAATAACTGGCAGATCGAGGTGCACGCCAATGGTGATGCGGCCATTGATCTGTTGATCGCCGCCGTGCGCGAGGCGACGCAAAAGCATGGCAAGGCAGACCGTCGGCCTGTGCTGATCCATGGCCAGACCACGCGCGAAGACCAACTGGACGATCTGAAGACGCTGGGCATCGTGCCGTCTCTCTTCCCCATGCACACCTTCTATTGGGGCGACTGGCACAGGGATTCCGTGCTGGGGCCGCGTCGGGCCGAGTTTATCTCGCCCTGTATGTCGGCGGTGCGTCGCGGCATGCGCTTTACCACGCACCACGATGCGCCGGTGGCTAATCCCGATGCCATGCGGGTGCTGTCGGCGACAGTGACGCGGCGCACGCGCTCGGGCGATATTCTGGGACCGGACGAGTGTGTGCCGGTCGAGATTGCGCTGAAAGCCATGACCCTGTGGGCCGCGTGGCAGCATTACGAGGATGACCACAAGGGCTCGCTGGTGGCGGGCAAGCTGGCCGATCTGACGCTGCTGGAAGACGATCCCGTGACCATTGATCCCGACCGTCTGGCCGGGATCAAGGTCAGCGAGGTTTATAAGGACGGGGCCAAGGTCGCCCTGTCCTAAACCCCTAGCGCTTCTTCAGTCCGCCCAGAACGCCACGCAACAGCTCGCGGGTTAGGGTGGTGCCGACGGTCCTGAGCACCGACTTGGTCAGGGCCTCGGTCGGGGTTTCGCGGGTTGAACGGCGGGCGGGCGCACGGGTTGCGGTCGCGGCCTTGGCGGCTTCTTTTTCGGCCTTGGCGCGGGTCTTTTCCGCATCTTCGGCAGCCTTGGTATCGGCGTCGAGGCGCTGGGCCTGTGCCTTGCGGGCCTTCAGGACCTCTTCGGCGCTCTCGCGGTTGATGGCGGTGTCATAGACGCCGCGCACAGGGCTGGCCTGCTGGATGGCAGCACGTTCGGCCTCGGTGGCGGGGCCAAGGCGCGAGTCGGGCGGGCGCACCTTGGTCTGGGCGACCACTGTCGGCGCACCTTTTTCGTCCAGTACCGAGACCAGCGCCTCGCCGACCCCGAGAGCCTGAATGGCCTCGGCGGTGTCAAAGCCGGGATTGGTGCGGAAGGATTGCGAAGCTGCGCGCAGACCTTTTTGTTCGGCAGGCGTATAGGCGCGCAAGGCGTGCTGGATACGGTTGCCCAGCTGGGCCAGAACCGTATCGGGAATATCGGCCGGATTTTGCGTGACGAAATAGACGCCGACACCCTTGGAGCGGATCAGGCGCACGACCTGTTCGATCTTTTCCAGAAGGCCGCGCGGCGCATCGTTGAACAGAAGGTGGGCTTCGTCGAAGAAGAAGACGAGGCGCGGTCTATCGGGATCGCCGATTTCCGGCAGTTGTTCGAACAGTTCCGACAACAGCCACAGCAGGAAGGCCGAGTACAGGCGCGGGCTGTTCATCAGGCGGGTGGCGTCCAGCACATTGACCTGCCCCTTGCCGTCCAGAGACGTGCGGATCAGGTCTTCCAGACGCAAGGCCGGTTCGCCAAAGAAGCTTTTGGCTCCCTGCTGTTCCAGTTGCAGAATGGCACGCTGGATGGCCGCCACCGATTGCGGCGAGACACTGCCGACCTCGGCCCCGATGGTTTTGGCGTTTTCCGATACATAGGTCAGCATGGAACGCAGATCTTCGAGATCCAGCAGCAACAGGCCTTCCTTGTCGGCGACGTGGAAGGCAATCGTCAGAACGCCTTCCTGGACTTCATTCAGTTGCAGCATCTGGGCGAGCAAAAGAGGCCCGACATCCGAAACCGTGGCGCGGATCGGATGGCCCTTTTGACCGTACAGATCCCAGAACACGGTCGGTGCGGCCTTGCCGTGCAGCTCGAACCCCATCTTGGCGGCGCGTTCGGCAAATTTCTCGGTGCCGCCCGCCTGCGAGATACCGGACAGATCACCCTTTACGTCGGCACAGAAAACCGGAACGCCCGCATCGGCAAAACCCTGGGCCATGATCTGCAGGGTGACGGTCTTACCCGTACCGGTGGCACCGGCGACAATACCGTGTCGGTTGGCGCGGTTCAGCAACAGGCGTTGGGGCTCACCATCGAAAGACTGGCCGAGAAAAAGCGAAGGGGCATCGGTCATATAGGGTCTCCGGTTTGGGCCATTACGCTGCGGCGCCCGTGACGATCACACAAGAGGAAGCTATGAGAATGGGGAACTATCATGTTTCCTGTGCGATTGAGGGAGCAGATACCTCAGACGGGTCGAGTTTTCATGAAGTTACCTTTGACGTCCAATATCGCCGTTTCCAGCCGCAATGCGATCGTCATGATCGCGGTCGTTGCAGCAGGGGCTACGCTTTACTGGCTGCGCGATATTCTGACGCCACTGGCCATGGCCATCTTTCTGATGATTATGATCAGCGGTATCGAGCGCTGGCTGTCCACCAAGGCGCGTATTCCCGTCAAATTTGCGGGGGTGGCGGCCATTGGTCTGGTGGTTTTGGGCTTTCTGTTCTCGATCTGGATCATTATCGACGGCGCGGCGGGCTTCTTTACCGATGCCTCGGGTGTGGCGGGTAGTATCGGCCCGCGTATCGACCATATCAGCCGTGATGTCAGCGGCCTGTTCGGGGTCTCCAACCCGCCGACCTTGCAGGACATGATTTCGGGTATCGATCTGCGCGGCTGGCTGACGACCGCGGCGCTTCAGGCGCAGGGCATTGCCTCCAGTGCGTTTTTTGTCCTGATTTATCTGGGCTTCCTGCTGGCTTCGCGTCACGGCTTCAAAAAGAAGATCGTCGGCCTGTTCCCCGATCGCGGGCATCGTCACGAAGCGATCCAGGTCTATGAGCGTGTACGCGGCGGGGTCGAGGGCTATCTGTGGGTGCAGGCCGTCACGGGTGTGATGATCTGTTTTGTGGCCTGGATACTGATGCGTGTGGTGGGCCTACAGAATGCGGAGTTCTGGACCTTTGTAATCTTTGTGGTCGGCTTTATTCCGATCCTTGGCGGGGCGATTGCCGGTCTCGCCCCCCCGCTGTTCGCCTTGGTTCAGTTCGAGAGCTACTGGCCGGCCTTGATCCTGCTGATCGGTTTGCAGGCCCTGCTGTTTGTGGTGGGTAATGTGATCCAGCCGCGCATGCAGGGTGACAACCAGAATATTGATCCGATTGCCGTCCTTCTGGCGCTGGCCTTCTGGGGCAAGCTGTGGGGGGTGGTCGGCATGTTCCTGTCTACACCGCTTGCGGTGATGGCCATGGCTATTCTGGCCGAGTTCAAGGGGTCGCGCTGGATGGCTGTGCTGTTGTCGGGCGACGGCAACCCTTACGGGGGTGATGGGGCGCCGGAATCTGGCAAACCTGACACGAAACCGTCACTATTCGATCGATTGATCGTAAAATTGCGACGAAAAACTTGATCTGACCGAAAAATTTCTTCGATCCGTCCTTGATTCGCCGCAATCGGTCTCTAAATCAACATCAGACGCCGCGGCCCTCCCCTCCCCTCCCCCGGGCCGCGCGTTAAATGGCCGGCGCTTCCCCTCCCCCTCCTAGCGCCGGACTGAGCAGGCCGTCGGACCCCGTTCGACGGCCTTGTTCAATTCTGGTCCCGAGGTTGCCGCAAGCAAGGCGGGTTTAGGGCGAAATCTTCAGCATTATGGCAGCTTTATGGATCGACCTTTCGTTAGGTGGGCCGTTCGCGCAACATTGTGCGCTGCACACAGAGATATGGGCCAAAAGCCCACTAGGCATAGGCACGCATGGCGCTAAGGTGACCTGATCTGGTGGCCTGTGTGGCCCCGTTTGACGAGAACCTATTATGTCAGCCGCTTCGCGTACTGCTTCCGCCGGTCAGGCCAATCTGGAGGCGCTTTTGAAAGCCTTCTCCGAGGTTGCTGCAGGCCCGCCGGGGGCGGTGCAAACATCCCTGCTGGAACAGGTGATTGAAGATTACGAAGCGGACGAAACACCCGAAGTCGGTCTGAAGGATCTGGCCGTCCTGCTCAACCAGGCATGGCAACAGTCCAGCAAGCGCGAAGCCGGATCGCCGGCCTTCGTCACGGTCGGACCGCTGAACGGCTTTGATGGCCGCGCAACGGGCTATGACCAGGTCCTGATCCTTCAGGATGACGCCCCCTTCCTTGTGGACAGTGTGCTGGGCGAACTGGCCGATGCCGGCGTGACGGTCCGTGCTTTCTACCATCCGGTTATAGAGATGGAGGCGGGTCGTCGTGACTCGCTGATCATCCTGATTATCGATCCCCTGCCGCAAGAGCGCCGCGACGTTCTGGGTGAGGGTCTGGCCTCGGCCATGGCCGATGTGCGTCTGGCTGTTCAGGACCATGGCCGCATGGTTGAAGCCATGAAGAGCGCCATTGGTCGCCTCGAGGCCGACACTTCGGAGCGTATCGATCCGGCCGTGCGCGAGGAAAACATCGCCTTCCTGCGCTGGGTCAAGAGCGACCACTTCGTCTTCCTCGGTGCGCGTGACTACGACTTCCCCGTCGGCACCAATGGCGAGCTTCAGGCCGAAGCGCCGATGAGCGAAAACGAAAGCGGCATGGGTATCCTCAGCGATCCCGAGCGCCGCGTGCTGCGCCGTGCTTCGGAGCCGGCGGTTCTGACGCCTGCCATGAAGCAGCAGATGGACCACAGCGATCCGGTGACGGTGGCCAAGTCCAACCTGCGCTCGCGTGTGCATCGCCGTGCCGTGATGGATTATATCGGTGTCAAACGCTACGACGCGCAGGGCCGCGCCGTGGGCGAGACCCGCTTCGTGGGCCTGTTTACGGCCGAAGCCTATGACAAGATGGCCAAGGAAGTGCCGCTGATCCGTCGCAAGGTCGCCAATGCGCTGCACCGCGCGGGCAAGGCCGAGGGCAGCCACAACTACAAGCGCCTGAAAAACATCCTCGAAAACTATCCGCGCGACGAACTGTTCCAGATTTCGGAAGACGAACTGCTGGATACGGCGCTGGGCATTCTGCACCTGTATGACCGCCCGCGTATCAGCCTGTTCACCCGCCTTGATCCGTTCGACCGCTTTGTCTCGGTGCTGGCCTTCATCCCGCGCGAGCGTTTCGACGCTACCTTGCGGGCGCGCATCGGCGAGATTCTGGCCGAGGCCTGGGGCGGCCGCGTTTCGGCATGGTATCCGCAACTGTCGGACCAGCCGCTGACCCGCGTCCACTATATCATCGGCGTGACGCCGGGGGCCCACCCGACGCCGGATGCCAAGGCTCTGGAAGCGGCTGTCGCCGAGGCCGGTCGTTCGTGGGTTGATCGTTTTGAAAGCGCGCTGCGCGCTGCCGATGTCGATGACGTGGCTGTTGGTCCGACCAGCGCCAAATGGGCCGAGAGCTATGGCGCCGGTTATCGTGACCGTTACGACGCCGCAGAAGCCGTGGCTGATCTGGGCCAGTTCGACCGTCTGAACGACGGCTCGCCTGCTGACGGTATCGCCGCCGAGCCGGTGGCCGTGCGTGCCTTCCGCACCGAGGCGGAAACCTCGCTGCAATTCCGCTTCAAGCTGTATCGCCGCGGTTCGGCTGTGCCGCTGTCGGATGTCCTGCCGATCCTGGCCGATATGGGCCTCAAGACGCTGGAAGAATCCGATCACGTCGTGCGCCCGCAAGGCGATGACCCGATCTATATCCACGACTTCCTGCTGGAAGACCCGCGTGGCGAGAAGCTCGACTTTGCCGATATTCAGGCTCCGTTCGAAGCGGCTTTTGCGGCCGTGTGGAATGGCCGTACCGAAAGCGACGGCTTCAACCGTCTGGTGCTGGAACTGGGTATCGACTGGCGCGAAGTGGCCCTGATCCGCACACTGGCCCGATATCGCCAGCAGACGGGTCTGGACCCGTCGCAGTCGGTTCAGGAAGTGGCCCTGCGCGAATATCCGCAAGTCTCGCGTGCCATCCTGTCGCTGTTCTCGACCAAGTTCGATCCGGCCAAGGGCGGTGAAGCCGCTTCGCGTGAAGCCGATGTGGCCGGGGTCCAAAAGACCATCGCCACCCTGCTTCAGGACGTGGCCAGCCTGGACCATGATCGCGCCTTGCGCCGCATTGCCGATCTGGTCGGTGCCGTGAAGCGCACCAACTTCTATCAGGGCAAACCGCACATCTCGATCAAGATCGCCCCGCGCGAGATCGAGGAAATGCCGTTGCCCAAGCCGTTCCGCGAAATCTTCGTCTGGGCACCGCATGTCGAGGGCGCGCACCTGCGCTTTGGTCCGGTGGCCCGCGGCGGTCTGCGCTGGTCGGATCGTCGCGACGATTTCCGCACCGAGGTTCTGGGTCTGGTAAAGGCCCAGCAGGTCAAGAACTCGGTCATCGTGCCGGTCGGCTCCAAGGGCGGCTTCTATCCGAAGCAACTGCCGGTGGGCGGTGACCGCGACGCCATGCAGGCCGAAGCGATTCGTGCCTACAAGACCTTCCTGTCGGGTATGCTGGACATCACCGACAATATTGTTGGCGAAGGCGCGCCGGTGCGTCCTGAAAACGTCATCGCCTGGGAAGGTGACGACCCCTATCTGGTGGTTGCTGCCGACAAGGGCACCGCGACCTTCTCGGACATCGCCAATGGCGTGTCGCAGTCGTTCGGCTTCTGGCTGGACGATGCCTTCGCCTCGGGCGGCTCGGCCGGTTACGACCACAAGGAAATGGGCATCACCGCACGCGGTGCATGGGAAGCGGTCAAGCGCCACTTCCGCGAGACCGGCAAGGACATCCAGACCCAGCCGTTTACGGTTGTCGGTGTGGGCGACATGTCGGGCGACGTGTTCGGCAATGGTATGCTGTTGTCCAAGGCCATCAAGCTGGTGGCGGCGTTCGACCACCGCGACATCTTCCTTGATCCGAACCCGGATCCGGCCGTGTCGTGGGAAGAGCGCAGCCGTCTGTTCAACACCCCGCGCACCAGCTGGCAGGACTATGACAAGGGTCTGATCTCGGAAGGCGGCGGTGTGTTCTCGCGCTCGGCCAAGACGATCACCCTGACCCCGCAGATCAAGGCGATGCTGGATATCGAGGCCGACACGGTCGATCCGGTCACCCTGATGCAGGCCATCCTCAAGGCCCGTGCAGAGTTGCTGTATTTCGGCGGCATCGGCACCTACATCAAGGGTGCAGGCGAAACCAATGCCCAGGTCGGCGACAAGGCCAATGATGCCATCCGCATCAATGGTGGCGATGTCCGCGCACAGGTTGCCGGCGAAGGTGCAAACCTCGGCATGACCCAGCTGGGTCGTATCGAGGCTGCCCGTGCTGGCACCCGCCTGAACACCGACGCCATCGACAACTCGGCAGGCGTCGACAGCTCGGACCACGAGGTCAACATCAAGATCCTCACCGGTGGTGCCATCGCGTCGGGCCACCTGAAGGCCGAGGACCGCAATGCGCTGCTCAAGTCGATGACCGACGAAGTGGCCGACAAGGTTCTGGCGCACAACTACGACCAGACACTGGCCGTGACCCTGCAACAGGCCGAAGGCGCTGCGGCGCTGGAAGCCCAGCAGAACTTCATGCAGCACCTGACCTCGCTCGGTAAGCTTAACCGTGCCGTGGAATATCTGCCGGACGATGCCCGCATCGCCGAGATGAAGCTGCAAGGCACGGCCCTGACCCGTCCGGAACTGGCGGTTCTGACGGCCTATTCCAAGCTGGAACTGTTCGACGGCATCGTCGGCTCTTCGGCACCGGACGATGCCTTCTTCGAGCGCCTGCTGGTGCACTACTTCCCGGCCCCACTGGCGAAGTTCGAAGAAGACATGAAGGGTCACCGCCTGCGTCGCGACATCATCGCTACCGTGTTGTCGAACGAGATCGTCAACATGGCCGGTGCCACCTTCCCCGACCGTCTGCGTGCGGCGGCGGAATGTGACACGGCGGCGATGGTCACGGCGTTTGAAACCGCCCGTCAGGTCTTCCGTCTGGATCAGGCCTGGAACGATGTGTCGGCTCTGGACCTCAAGATTCCGGCAGAGGCCCAGACGGCCCTCTATCGCGAGATCGCGCTGGTCCTGCGTCGCCAGACCTACTGGCTGGCCCGTCGCGCGGCCCGCACCGAAACGACGGTCGGCGGCATGATCGCCGCTTACCAACCGGCAGCCGACACCCTGCGTGCCGCAGGTCCGGACGTGCTGTCGCGCTACGAGCAGGACCGCTACGAGAGCCGTGTGGCAACCTTTGTGGGTCTGGGCGCTCCGGAAGCTCTGGCACGCGGTATTGCCATGCTGCGTCCGATGGTGGCCACGGCCGATATCGGTGATCTGGCTACGGAAATGGCTTGGAGCGCACCGGCCATGGCACGCCTGTACCACCAGGTGGGTGCGGCGTTCGACTTTGACCGTCTGCGTGTTGCTGCGGGTTCGATTGCGTCGGGTGACCATTTCGACCGTCTGGCCGTGCGTCGCCTGATTCAGGACCTGATGACCGAACAGCAACAGCTGACCCGCGCTGTGGCCGCTTCGATCAGCGAAAGCGTCTCGACCAGCGAAGCCAGTGCCGAAGCGGCCGTGGACAGCTGGATCGGTGATCGTCTGCCGGTCGTGGTAGCCCTGCGCTCTTCGGTGGACGAAATCGAAAGCTCGGGTGCGGGCTGGACCTTCGCCAAGCTGACGATTGCCAACTCGGCAATCCGCGAAGTGATCGCCAGCGCAGCCTGAACAGGACTGTGACTTGAGGAAACGGGGCGGCTCCTGACGGGGCCGCCCTTTTTTCTGTCCGCTAACGAGGCCGTGATGGGGGTTGGCGCAGGGGCAGGCTTTGGTTTAGCTGGAGTATTGAACCACTGGCGGAGCGACGGGTTGATCCGGAAATTTCTGGTCGTTGTAGACGATACACCCGAGATGAATGCGGCTCTGGGCTATGCCTCGCAGCGGGCGCGCTCTACCGGAGGGCGGGTGGTATTGTTGCGCGTGACGCCCGCAGCCACGGACGAGCACTGGTCGGGTGTGCGCGATGAAATCCGCCGTCAGAACCGCGAGGAGGCCGAGGCCTTGCTGGCGCGTCTCAGTGATGCGGTGATGGAGCGCTCGGGCCATGCGCCGGTGTTTCTGATTGCCGAGGGTGATCCGCTGGCGGCGATAAGACGCGCTGCCGCCGAAGACCCTGACATCAAGATACTGGTTCTGGCCGCGGCGTCCGGTTCACGCGGACCGGGGCCGCTGGTATCGGCGGTCTTGAAGCAGGGCGTAGGCGTCGAGGGGCGTAAACTGCCGGTGACAATCGTGCCTGCCGAAATGACGGACGCCGATATCGAGGATGTGGCCTAGGGGGTAGTCAGGCAGCTCCTAGAGGACCTGCTCGACCGCATTCACTTCGGGCACATAGTGGCGCAGCATCTGCTCGACACCCGATTTGAGGGTTGCCGACGATGACGGGCAACCCGAACAGGCCCCGCGCATACGCAGTTTCACAATGCCGGTGTCGTGGTCGAAACTGTCAAACAGGATGTCGCCACCATCCTGCGCCACGGCCGGGCGGATACGGCTGTCCAGCAGGGCTTTGATCTCGGCGACGATCTCGTCGTCCTGATCGTCGGCATGGCCTTCCGATACGGGCGCGTCACGGAACAGTTCTTGGTTGGCGACGAAGTGATCCATGATGACCGACAGGATCGGCGCCTTCATTTCCGACCAGTCGGGACCGCGAACATCGCGGGTCACCGACACATAGTCGGCACCGAACATCACGCCCTCGACCCCGGCCAGTTCGAACAGGGCTTCGGCCAGAGGCGAGGCGGCGGCCTCGTCGATCGTGCGATACTCGACAACTGCCAGCGGCGAGACATCGCGTCCCGGCAGGAATTTGAGCGTGTTCGGGTTCGGCGTGGGTTCGGTCTGGATGAACATGATTGCCAGATGCGGCTTCTCGGAGCGGACTTCAAGGGCTGCGGGCTCTTAATGTTTCACATGAAACCTCTCGTAACGCCGGTTTTTAGGTGTCAGTCTCGAACCATGAGCGAACACGAAGCAGCAATACGGATTGGCGAGGCTCTGGGCAGGTTGCGGCGCGAGCGTGGCTTGAGCCAGGCTGAGGCGGGGGCCCGTATCGGCATGACCAGTCAGGGCTGGAGCCTGTATGAAGCCGGACGTCGCGCGGGCCTGTTTCGTCCCGATATGCAAAAACGCCTGACCGCGGCACTGGATGCCACACCCGAAGACCTGATGCTGCTGGCCGAGGCAGCCCCCTCGCCTACCCCGCCCCCCGCAACTGACGGATCGGGGGTTCGGTCGTACGGGCGCGATTTCGAGCCTGCGCCATCGCGGACCATCCGGCGTGAACGCTATCGTCTGGATACGGACGATATGGGCCCTTGGGCGGATCTGGGCACGATCATAGAATATGAAAGAGGCCGACAGCCCAAACGCGGCGGCGGGGCGGTTGTGCAAATGCAGGATGGTCGTCTTCATCTGGGTCTGTGGCAGGGATCGGATGATCGGGGTGCTGTTCTGGCCAATGCTGCGGGCGCTGAAACGCAGTTTCCATGGCGCGATATTTCAGAGGTCTCGGCCGTCACCGCCCGCCTAGAGCCAGACTGAAACAAAAACGTTGTATCATACCTTGGGTTGTGCAACGTTTGTGTTGCAATCTTGAGGGGATGCGAATGTCACGCCAGTGCGGAGAGGTGGATCAGTGGGTCGGACGATCCGTGGCAGCGATCCGCCAGCAGAGAGGTCTGAGCCAGACGGCACTGGCCAAGGCGCTGGGCCTTAGTTTTCAGCAAATCCAGAAATACGAGGGCGGACAGAACCGTTTGTCGGCGGGGCGTCTATTTGAGCTGGCCACCGTACTAGAGTGCGAGATTGCCGACTTCTTTCCCCGACAGGCCCCTGATGAAGCGCCCTCGCCTGTCGGTGCCGTTCCCTTGGAGGGGCGCATACTGGTGCAAAATTTCGGACGCATACATGACAGGGCGGTGCGCCGCTCGGTGGCCCATATCGTACAGACTCTGGCGCAGACCTGACGGGGGCGCTAGGACAGGACCATGAAACTCATGGTCATTGATACGTCCCTCGGCACCTGTCTCGCTGGAAGCTTTCGCGTTGAGAGCGGTCACGTCGAGGGTCTTGGCATACGCCAACAGGACATGACCAAGGGCCATCAGGAACATCTGGGCGGTTTTGCCCGCGATGCATCGCGTGATGCAGGCGGCTTTGAAGGCGTCGAGCGTATCGGCGTGACTGTGGGGCCGGGCAGCTTTACCGGCCTGCGTGTGGGTTTGAGCTTTGCTCTGGGTTTGGGAGCTGCGCTGGATTGCGCGGTTGTCGGGATTTCGACGCTGGACGGACTGGCCGCTTCGGTACCCGCCGAGGGCTGGGTTGTCGCTGCCATCGATGCCCGTCGTGGTCAGGTCTATATGCGCGTGTTCAAGGACGGCGTGGCCGTGGACGAGGCACAGGCTCTGGCGATCCATGATGCGGCCGCCAAAATCCTTGAACTTGTTCCTGACTGCGATGTGGCTCTGGCCGGTTCGGGAATTGAGGTTTTGCTGGCCCATGAAACGCGGTTGGAAAAAGCCCGCCTCTATCCTCTGTCCGCGCCGAAGGCCGAGGCGCTGGCCCTGCTGACCGCGACACTGGATGCGCAGGGCCATCCGCCCAAGCCGCTCTATTTGCGCGCGCCCGACGCGACGCCGCCCACGCGCCTGCCGGGACAACCGCGCGCGGCCCCTGCCTAATGGACGGCCCTACCCTGTCGCCGGACCAGTTGGCGGCGATCCATGCCGAGGCTTTTGATGCGCCATGGGAAAAGGCCGCCTTTGCCCAATTGCTGGACAGCACTGGTGTTTCGGTGCTGGGCGACGAGCGCGGATTTATCCTGACGCGCACGGTGGCCGACGAGGCCGAGATACTGACCATTGGGGTGCGGCCCGCGTGCCGTCGTCAGGGTCTGGCGCGCCACTTGGTCGAGCAGGCCATCGTGGCCACCCGCATTCTGGGGGCCCAACGGATGTTTCTGGAAGTGGCCGAAAATAACCTTGCCGCTATAGGGCTTTATCGGGCGTGCGGCTTTGAGCAGGTCGGTTTGAGAAAGAACTATTACACGCGTACGGACGGAAGTTTGGAGCACGCGCTGGTGATGGTCCTGAACTTTCTTCAATAGCTTCCAAAAATCGCCAGTCCGACCTATCTTGCGCACATGGACCGGATAGAAAAACTTTGCGCCGATCGTGGCATGCGGATGACCGAACAACGTCGCGTGATTGCGCGTGTTCTTTCGAATGCCCTGGATCACCCCGATGTCGAGGAGCTGTACCGCCGCGCTTCGGCTATTGACCCGCATATTTCGATTGCCACGGTCTATCGTACTGTGCGCCTGTTCGAAGAAGCCGGCGTGGTCGAAAAGCACGATTTCGGTGATGGCCGCAGCCGCTATGAAGAAGCGGGCGATGACCACCACGACCATCTGATCGACACCAAGACCGGTGATGTGATCGAGTTTTTCGATGCTGAAATCGAGAATCTGAAAAACGAGATCGCCCGCAAGCTGGGCTATGAACTGGTGGGCCACAAGCTGGAGCTTTACGGCCACCGGATTCCGGGTGTGGAACCCAGCGAGCGTGAAGGTCTGATCTATCGTCGCGAGCGCGATGTGGCCAAGGATGAGGGCTAAGGCCCTATCCGCGCCATGGCGGGGTCTGTAGGGCGCTAGACGCCGGATTTGTCATCTCTGACACCGGCCACATGCGGCAGGCTGGACCCCGCAGGGCTTGGCCGGTTGCCATGTCTGCAACGGAAAAACTGATCCAATCGCGATGCAGGCCGTTAGGTATCGGTGATGGATCGAAAGGAAAAATGATGGCGCGCGAGTCCGAGTTTCTGTCCCTGAGCGACAAGGCGCTTCGTGCCGTCATCGGTTCGGGCAGCCGTCATATGGCGCTGATCGAAGATGCTTTCAAAGTCCTGATCGAGACCCCCGGTGGCGGTGTGTCGATCAATGGCGCATCGCGTGACCGTGCGCAGGCCAAGCGTGTGGTCGAAAACCTTGCCATTCTGGCCGATCGCGGCACCGAAGTGTCCGAGGCCGATATCCGTGCCGCACTGGGTCAGGCGGTAAAAATGCCGCGACCCGGTCAAGGGCGTACAGTGCCAGAAGCTGCGGCTCTGCCGGTGGGGCGTCGCGGGGCGATCGCGCCCAAGACCGCCTCGCAAGCCAAGTACCTGGAACTTCTGGGTCGCTGTGAGCTGACCTTCGGGGTTGGCCCTGCGGGGACTGGCAAGACGTTTCTGGCGGCGGCCTACGGGGCGTCATTGCTGAAGCGCGGTCAGGTGGACCGTCTGGTCATCACCCGTCCTGCCGTGGAGGCGGGCGAAAAGCTGGGCTTCCTGCCGGGCGATCTGAACGAGAAGGTCGACCCCTATCTGGCCCCGATCTGGGAAGCGCTGAACGAGATTTTGGGCGCGGACGATGTGGCACGCCGCCGCGAGAAGGGCGAGATCGAAGCGGCCCCTATCGCCTTCATGCGAGGCCGTACCCTCAGCCACGCCTTTGTTATTGTCGACGAGGCACAGAACACGTCGCGCATGCAGATGAAAATGGTCCTGACCCGTCTAGGCGAAGGGGCCAAGATGGTGGTCACGGGCGATCCCAGCCAGATCGATTTGATGAATCCGCGTGACAGCGGCCTTGCCCATGCCTTGCGTCTTCTGAACGGGGTCGAGGGCGTGGGTATCCACCAGTTCAAGGCCGAGGACGTGGTGCGCCATGCCCTCGTCGAGCGCATTGTACGGGCCTATGACGGTGATGCGGCACGCAACCGTCCGTTTAACGAGTTGGAGCCTGAAGAGGCATGATCGAGATCGAGATCGAAGCCGAGGGCTGGAACACAGTACTTGCTGACGTAGAGGCGGTGGTGGACGCCGCTGCCACCAAGGCACAGGGCTCGGTCGAGGGCGATGTGGTGGTGCTGCTGGCCGATGATGCGGCCGTTCAGGACCTGAATGCGCGTTTTCGCGACAAGGATCGCCCCACCAATGTGTTGTCGTTTCCGGCGGCCGAAAGCGCCTTCCCGCACCTCGGTGATGTGGTGCTGGGGCTGGAATACTGCGTCGAGGAAGCCAAGGCACAGGGCAAGACCCTGAAAGATCACCTGTCGCATCTGGTGGTTCATGGGGTGTTGCACCTTCTGGGGCGCGACCATGTCGAGGACGAAGAGGCCGAACAGATGGAAGCCGAGGAGCGCGAGATTCTCGCCAGTCTTGGCATAGCCGACCCCTATGCGGGCGAGCGGGGCTAAGCACAGGATGATGCGGGTGTGGGACAGGTCATTGGATAATCGCTGGGGCCGCATCGGTCTGGCACTGGCGGCGGGCCTTCTGGCAGGTCTGGCGCATCCTCCGTTCAATATCTGGATCGGCCTGCTCGGCTATCCGGTGCTGATGCTGCTGGCAGAACGCTCAAGGCGCGTGCGCGGTGGCTTCTGGATGGGCTGGCTGTTCGGCTTTGCCTATTTCCTTATCGGTTGCTGGTGGGTGGCCGAGGCCTTCCTCGTTAATCCGGCGCAGGCGTGGATGGCCCCGTTTGCCGCCAGCCTATTGCCCGCAGGGATTGGCCTGTTTGTGGGCGGGGCGACGGCGCTCTATCGCGCGCTAAAGCCTCGCGGGGCTGCCCGCATCCTGTTGTTTGTGGCCTGTTTCAGCGGCTTTGAATGGCTGCGTGGCCATGTGCTGACGGGCTTTCCGTGGAACCCTGTGGGGGCCAGCTGGATGGCCGGGTCGGCTCCATCGCAATTTGCATCTGTAACGGGTGTCTATGGTCTGGGGCTGGTGACGCTGCTGGCGGCCTGTTGCTTTGGCCCGCTGATGCTGGCGGCCAAGGATCGCAAGGCGTGGATGGTGGCCGGATGTGGCGTGGCGCTTCTGGCGGCCCTGTTCGGCTTTGGCAGCTATCGGCTGGCCACCACCCAGATTCAGCCTTCAAACACGATGGTTCGTATTGTGCAGGCCAATGTCGCGCAGGAGAACAAGTGGTCCGAGGACTATTATAACGACATCCTGCAACGCTATCTGGCGCTGACGGCCCAGGCTTCGGCGCGCACGCCCGATGTGGTGATCTGGCCCGAAAGCGCCCTGCCCGATCTGGCCAATAATGTCTTTGCTCGCGAGGATGCGCGCGCCATTGCAGCCTCCTTGAAACAAGGACAGGTCCTGCTGGCGGGGCTGAGCCGCGCCGATGTCGTACCGGGTCAGGACGTCCAGTATTTCAACTCGCTGTTTGCTCTGACAGCTCTGGGGAGCGAGGGGCTGCGGATCGACGCCATCTATGACAAGCACCGGCTGGTGCCGTTTGGCGAATATCTGCCTCTGGGAGATCTTATGGGGTCGATCGGTGTGCGCTCTCTGGTCCAGATGCCCGCAGACCTTTCGGCAGGGCCAAGTCCCGCGCCGATGTCGATCCCGGGCTTGCCGCAGGTTCAGCCTCTGGTTTGTTACGAGAGCCTGTTCCCCGGCTTTACCGCTGGCGGGCCGACTACGCGTCCGGCATGGATCGCCAATGTGTCCAATGATGCATGGTTCGGCCAGACATCCGGCCCCTTACAGCATCTGAATCTGGCCTCTTATCGTGCGATCGAGACCGGCCTTCCGATGGCGCGGGCAACCCCCACCGGTGTCAGTGCGATGATTGACCCTCTGGGACGTGTCGTCGCGGGCAGCCGGATCGGCAGCGGCGAGGCCAAAGCTGTAGATGTATGGCTTTCAAAACCACTGGCTGTGACGCCTTTTGGTATGTGGGGCCAAATTCCGTACTGGATTCTGATGGCTACGCTAAGTCTTGCCTATATTTTCACGGGCGGGGGTATTTGGCGTCAACGCCAAGTCAAAGGCGCGGGAATGTAAGAAGACGTTCCCGCTTACCTTGCAAAGGGTTCGAAAAGCGTCGCAAACTAGGCAAGTTTGTCAAATTTGGAGTGACATTATCTGCGATGCACAGCATGTGTTAAGCTCCACAGTATTGAGAGAGTTGCTGCATGGTCAAAGGCGCGGGGGAGAGCGGGCCGCATCCAGTAGATCGCCATGTCGGTCGAAAGGTATGCGAAAAACGGATTGCTCTGGGATATAATCAGAGTGATCTGGGGCGTGCTTTGGGGCTGACATTTCAGCAGATCCAAAAATACGAAAAGGGTGCCAACCGTATTTCGGCATCCAAGCTCTGGGACATTGCGCGCTTTTTCAGCGTCGATGTGAGCTATTTCTTTGATGGACTGGCGGCACGTCAGGGCATGGCCGAGGAGGGCGCAGAAGCCTTCGTCCATGATTTCCCGATGACACGCCAAAGCATCGAGATCAGCCAACTGGCCCCACGTCTCAATCCGCGCCAGCAGAAACTGGTTCTGGAAATGATGCGCGAGATGGTGGCGACCAGCGAAGGTTCAGAGCCGGCACTTCAGGCCAACCGGGCCTAAACCGCTCGGGCCTAACAGAAAAGGGGTCGGCTCCGACAGGAACCGACCCCTTTCTTTTGGCCGTAAAAGGCCTTGTCTTATTCGGCAGCGGCGATGGCCGAGCCGACAACGCGGCTGGCGGCGTGAACCACGGCACCGATACGCAGGGCGGCTTGCACCTGAACATTGCTCATGCCGTGCTTGCGCAGCTCGGCTTCGTGGGCATCCAGGCAGGCACCACAGCCATTAATGGCAGATACCGCGGTCGCCCACAGTTCGAAGTCCAGCTTGTCGACACCCGGATTGGCCAGCACGTTCATGCGCAGCTTGGCCGGCAGGGTGGTGTATTCCGGGTTCTTCACCAGATGCAGCGAGCGGTAATAGATATTGGTCATGCCCATGATGGCCGCAGCCGCCTTGGCCGCGTTCATGGCTTCGGGGGTCAGGACCGTAGCGGCCTGCGCCTCGATCAGCTTGACCACTTGCGGCACGCCGATGGCGTGGGCCGAAGCGAGGTAGCAACCCCATTTCTGCTGGTCGGTCAGAATGGTCTCATTGGCCAGCGAGGACAGGTTCAGAGAGATGTCCTTGGCATAGGACGGGATCAGGTCACGTAGGGCGTCGAGGGACATGGGAAGGACTCCGTGAAGAAAAGAACGTCTGGAACACTCAGCCAGCAAGATAACAAAAAGGCGGCGACAGTCACCCGCCGCCGCCTCTCTGAAGGATCCTGCCGTTACCGGCAGGTAGACCCGACCATACTCATGCGGCCGGTAATCCTGTTCTGGCCTTAGGCCGCCAGGGTGTCGCCGCCAACCGGACGGTTGCAAGCGCACAGTTCGTCGGTTTGCAGGGCGTCAACAACGCGCAGGGTGTCTTCCGGCGAACGGCCGACGTTCAGGTTGGTGACATAGACGTGTTGCACGACGTTGTGCGGGTCAACCACGAAGGTTGCGCGCAGGGCGACGCCGTTTTCTTCGTCCAGGATGCCCAGTTCGCGAGCGAACTTGCCACCGCAGTCAGCGAACTGCCAGATCGGCAGCTTGTCCAGATCGGCGTGATCACGGCGCCAGGCCAGCTTGGTGAACTCGTTGTCGGTCGAACCGCCCAGAACCACGGTGTCGCGGTCTTCGAATTCACGGCCCAGCTTGGCGAAGGCCGCGATTTCGGTCGGGCAAACGAAGGTGAAGTCCTTCGGGTAGAAGAAGATGACCTTCCACTTACCTTCGAACGAGTCTTGGTTCAGGGCTTCGAAAGCCGAGACACCGTTTTCTTCGTGGCTGTTGAAGCCCGGCTTAACGCCAGTGATTTTGAAATCGGGAAGTTTTTGACCGACGCCCAACATAGCTGGAACTCCATACGTAAAAAGAATGTGAGGTGAAGCGCGCCGCAACCGGCATGCTCACAGGCCCCTCAGATGGCCTTTCGCAGTCGCGAAGTCAAATCAATGATTTTGCTTCTAACTATAAAACTAGCTTATATATTAAAAACAACATTCTGAATGGGGCCTTTGGCGCATCGAGGCGTTGTGCACCATGCGTAGTTTTGCATTGCAGCGTTAGTGCATAGATTTTTCTACTAGTTGTGAACGATTTAATCGATTTTGCTTTCTTGAAACCTGTGCCTAGGGTCACATCATCGATCAAGCCAGAGGCGTTCGGTCCAGGATCTGATCTCGAGCAGGGCGGGCGGCACTTACCGTCGGCATCCTGCGCGGACAGCGGACCACAACACCTGTGACGGGTCACCAACCGCGTATTTCAGATAGGGCTTCATGAATGACTCAAGGCGATAAATCCGCAGGTAAATGCCCTGTGATGCATGGCGCGGCGACCAAGGCGACGACCGCCGCCCAGGTGTTCTGGCCCAATGCACTGAACCTCGACATCCTGTCCCAGCACGACACCAAGACCAATCCGCTGGGCGCGAATTTCAACTATCGCGAGGAAGTCAAAAAGCTGGACGTTGAAGCCCTCAAGGCCGACCTGCGGGCGCTGATGACTACCAGTCAGGATTGGTGGCCGGCGGACTGGGGATCCTATGTCGGCATGATGGCGCGTGTGTCGTGGCACGCTGCCGGTTCATACCGCAACACCGATGGCCGTGGCGGTAACGGCACCGGCAACCAGCGCTTTGCACCGCTGAACTCGTGGCCGGACAACGTCAATACCGACAAGGGCCGCCGTCTGTTGTGGCCGATCAAGAAGAAATACGGCAACAAGCTCTCATGGGCCGACCTGATCTCCTATGCGGGGACGATTGCCTATGACGTGGCGGGCCTGAAGACCTTTGGCTTCTCGTTTGGCCGCGAGGACATCTGGCATCCGGAAAAAGACATCTATTGGGGCGACGAGCAGCAATGGCTGGCACCGTCCGACGAGCGTTATGTCGATGTGAAGGACGCCAAGTCGCTGGAGAACCCGCTGGCCGCTGTCCAGATGGGCCTGATCTATGTGAACCCCGAGGGCGTCAACGGTAAGTCCGATCCGTTGGCCACGGCGGCCATGATGCGTGAAACCTTTGCTCGCATGGGTATGGATGACGAGGAAACCGTTGCCCTGACCGCCGGTGGACACACCATCGGCAAGTCGCACGGCAATGGTGATGCCTCGAACCTCAGCCCCGATCCCGAAAATGCCGATCCCGAAGCGCAAGGCATGGGCTGGTTCAACACCAAGGGCCGCGGCATTGGTCGTGACACTGTGGTTTCGGGCATTGAAGGCGCGTGGACCACGCATCCGACGGTCTGGGACAACGGCTTCTTCGAAATGCTGTTCAAGCACGAATGGACGCTGACCCACAGTCCGGCGGGGGCTTCGCAATGGGCACCGATCACTATTGCCGAGCAGGACAAGCCGGTTGATGTCGAAGACCCGTCGATCCGGACCATCCCGATGATGACAGACGCCGATATGGCGCTGAAGGTTGATCCGATCTACCGCGAAATCTCGCAGCGTTTCATGAACGATTTTGCGGGCTTCTCGGAGACCTTTGCCCGTGCATGGTTCAAGCTGACGCACCGCGATATGGGGCCAAAGTCGCGTTATATCGGTCCCGATGCGCCGCAAGAGGATATGGTCTGGCAGGACCCTGTTCCGGCCGGCAATAGCGCCTATGACGTCTCGGCTGTGAAGGCCTCGATTGCCGCGTCCGGTCTGTCGGATACCGACCTGATCAACACGGCATGGGACAGCGCCCGCACCTATCGTGGTTCTGACATGCGTGGCGGTGCCAATGGTGCCCGTATCCGTCTGGCTCCGCAAAAAAACTGGGCCGCCAACGAGCCGGATCGTCTGGCCCGTGTGCTGTCGGCTCTGGAAGGGATTGCGGCGGCAACCGGTGCCAGCGTGGCGGATGTGATCGTTCTGGGTGGCAATGTCGGTCTGGAGAATGCGATCAAGGCCGGTGGTTTCAATGTGGCGGTACCGTTTGCGGCCGGTCGCGGCGATGCTACGCCTGAGCAAACCGATGCGGCATCGTTCGATGTGTTGGAGCCGAAGCATGATGGCTTCCGCAACTATCTGGGCCAGTTCTCGGAGATCGTCATGCCGGAAGAAATGCTTCTGGACCGCGCCCAGCTTCTGGGTCTGACAGCGGTCGAGATGACGGTTCTGGTCGGCGGTATGCGCGTACTGGGCACCAATTTCGGTGGTGACAAGGCGGGTCAGTTCACAAGCCGCCTCGGCGCGCTGACGAACGACTTCTTCGTGACGCTGACCGACATGGCCTATGCGTGGGTTCCGACCGGCAAGAACAGCTATGACATCCGCGAGCGGGCCTCGGGTCAAACCAAGTACACCGCCTCGCGCGTTGATCTGGTGTTTGGTTCCAACTCGATCCTGCGTTCCTATGCCGAGGTCTATGCGCAGGACGACAACAAGGAGAAGTTCGTTCGGGACTTCGTTGCCGTCTGGACCAAGGTGATGAACGCAGATCGCTTTGATCTGAAAGCCTAAAGGCAGGACAGGGGCTTCTTCTGATGAAGGGGCCCCTTCCTTTTTATCATAATGAATTTTGATCTTAGGCCGATGAAACCCTATGTCGGCTCTATGCTCCCATCCCTGCGACAGCTCCAGTATCTCAAGCTCCTTGCCGAGCATGGCTCGTTTAGCCGTGCCGCAGAGGCCGCCCATGTCAGCCAGCCGGCTCTGTCGTCCGGGGTTCAGGAGTTAGAGCGCATACTGGGGGCCCCTGTGGTCGAGCGCACGCGCGGCGCCGTCCTTTTGACGGCTGTCGGGGCCGAGGCGGTCAAGCGCGCCGAGGATGTACTGGCGCGCACCGAGGATCTGGTCGAGGCGGCACGCAATGCAGGCAAGCCCCTGTCAGGCCGTTTCCGTCTAGGGGTCATCCCGACGGTTGCGCCCTATCTGTTGCCGCAGAAGCTGGGCAGCCTGCGCGAGCAGCACCCTGCCCTGCGCCTGTATATCCGCGAGGATTTGACGCCCAAGCTGATTGCAGGCCTGAAGGCTGGACAGCTGGACGCGGCGGTAATCGCCTTGCCCTATGACGCGCCGGGTATCGACCACGCCCATATTGCCGATGACGAGATCGTGGCGGCGGCTCCCAAAGGCCACCCGCTGGCCGGAACAGGCCCGATCCCGCAAGGCATGCTGAAATCCGAAGACCTGATCCTGCTGGAAGACGGCCACTGCCTGCGCGATCAGGCACTGGCCGCGATCAATATCGAGGCCCCGCGCGGTGACGATGTGTTTGCCGCCACCACCCTGCCGACACTGGTACAGATGGTGTCGTCGGGACTGGGGGTCAGTTTCCTGCCGCAGATGGCGGTGAATGCGGGCCTTGCCGACAATCCGGGCGTTGTGGTGCGCCCGATCTCCGAAAATGGCCCCCATCGCGAGATCGTGGTGGCATGGCGTTCCGGTTCCAGCCGCGCCGCAGAGGCCCGCCTTCTGGCCGAGGCCCTGAAACTGGACTGAGCGGGTCAAGACTTACGTCTGAGATCACAGGTGCAGGCACGGCCCTTCTATTGCGACCCTATTCTTTATGTGGGAAAGGCCTCGCATATTTATTTGGCGGCCCTCCTCACACGCCGCCGGGGATTTAGAAACGGGTCATCACTGATGCTGCAAAACTATCGTGAACACGTTGCCGAACGCGCTGCTCTGGGTATTCCGCCCCTGCCGCTGTCGGCCCAGCAAACCGCCGAGCTGATCGAACTGATCAAGGCTCCGGGCGTAGAGGCTTCGTCCGAAGAACTGCTGGACCTGCTGACCTATCGTGTGCCGCCGGGCGTGGACGATGCGGCCAAGGTCAAGGCGTCGTTCCTGTCGGCTGTGGCGCATGGTGACTTTGCTGTCCCGTCGCTGTCGCGCGAACGTGCGACCGAGCTTCTGGGCACCATGGTCGGCGGTTACAACGTCAAGCCGCTGATCGACCTGCTGAACGACGAAGCGGTCGGTAAGGTCGCTGCCGAAGGTCTGAAGAAGACCCTGCTGATGTTCGACTTCTTCCACGACGTTGCCGAGCTGGCCAAGTCGGGCAAGCAGCCGGGCGCAGCCAATGCGCAGGGCGTGCTGGAATCGTGGGCCGCTGCCGAGTGGTTCACCTCGCGCGACAAGGTTGCCGACAAGATCACCGTCACCGTCTTCAAGGTCACCGGCGAAACCAATACGGACGACCTGTCGCCGGCACCGGATGCCTGGTCGCGTCCGGATATCCCGCTGCACTATCTGGCCATGCTGAAAAACGCCCGCGAAGGCATCACGCCCGAGCAGGACGGCGTGCGCGGCCCGATGCAGTTCATCGAAGACCTGAAGGCCAAGGGCCATCTGGTTGCCTATGTCGGTGACGTTGTCGGCACCGGCTCTTCGCGTAAGTCGGCCACCAACTCGGTGATCTGGGCGACCGGCCAAGACATCCCGTTCGTGCCGAACAAGCGTTTCGGCGGCGTGACCTTGGGCGGCAAGATCGCTCCAATCTTCTTCAACACCCAAGAAGATTCTGGCGCCCTGCCGATCGAAGTCGACGTTACCAGCCTGAACATGGGCGATGTCATCGACATCTATCCGTACGAAGGCAAGATCACCAAGGACGGCGAAACCGTCTCGACCTTCGAACTGAAGTCGCAGGTCCTGCTGGACGAAGTTCAAGCCGGTGGCCGTATCAACCTGATCATCGGTCGCTCCTTGACCGCCCGCGCTCGTGAAGCGCTGGGTCTGGCCCCGTCGACCGAGTTCCGCCTGCCGGTCACGCCGCAAGACACCGGCAAGGGCTATACCGTCGCTCAGAAGATGGTTGGCCGCGCCTGCGGTATGCCCGAAGGCACCGGCATCCGTCCGGGCACCTATTGCGAACCGCGCATGACCACGGTCGGCTCGCAAGACACCACCGGTCCGATGACCCGCGACGAGCTGAAAGATCTCGCCTGCCTCGGCTTCTCGGCTGACATGGTGATGCAGTCCTTCTGCCACACCGCCGCCTATCCGAAGCCGGTTGACGTCAAGACGCACCGCGAACTGCCGAACTTCATCTCGAACCGTGGCGGCGTTGCCTTACGTCCGGGCGACGGCGTGATCCACTCGTGGCTGAACCGCCTGCTGTTGCCGGACACTGTCGGCACCGGCGGCGACAGCCACACCCGCTTCCCTATCGGTATCTCGTTCCCCGCTGGCTCGGGTCTGGTGGCCTTTGGTGCAGCCACCGGCGTCATGCCGCTGGATATGCCGGAATCGATCCTTGTGCGCTTCAAGGGCGAAATGCAGCCGGGTATCACCCTGCGCGATCTGGTTCACGCCATCCCTTACTACGCCATCAAGTCGGGTCTGCTGACCGTGGCCAAGGCGGGCAAGATCAACGCCTTCTCGGGCCGCATCCTTGAAATCGAGGGCCTACCGAACCTGAAGGTCGAACAAGCGTTCGAACTGACAGACGCCTCGGCCGAGCGTTCGGCTGCCGGTTGCACCGTCAAGCTGAACAAAGAGCCGATCATCGAGTACATGACCTCGAATATCGTGCTGATGAAGAACATGATCGCCGACGGCTATCAGGATGCCCGCACCCTGCAGCGCCGTATCGACGCCATGGAAGCCTGGCTGGCCAATCCGAACCTGCTCGAAGCCGATGCCGACGCCGAATATGCGCACGTCATCGAAATCGATCTGGCCGAGATCAACGAACCGATCCTGTGCGCCCCGAACGATCCGGACGATGCCCGCCTGCTGTCGGACGTGCAGAACACCCCGATCGATGAAGTCTTCATCGGTTCGTGCATGACCAATATCGGCCACTTCCGCGCAGCCTCGCTGCTGCTGAAGGGCAAGAAGGACATCCCGACCCGTCTGTGGGTTGCCCCGCCGACCAAGATGGACGCCTCGGAACTGACCAAGGAAGGTCACTACTCGACCCTCGGCGGTGCCGGTGCCCGTATGGAAATGCCGGGCTGCTCGCTGTGCATGGGTAACCAGGCACAGGTGAAGGAAGGCGCGACCGTGGTTTCGACCTCGACCCGCAACTTCCCCAACCGTCTGGGCAAGGGCTCGAATGTCTATCTGTCGTCTGCCGAACTGGCGGCTGTGGCTTCCAAGATCGGCCGCCTGCCGACCGTGGCCGAATACATGGCCGAAATGGGCGTCATCAACGAGAACGCTGATGAAGTGTACCGCTACATGAACTTCGACCAGATCGAAGAATATGCGGACCGTGTGGCGGTTGAGTAAGCTAAGGCTCAACGCGGCTAGTGTTGAAATGAAGAAGCCCCCTCGGAGTGATCCGAGGGGGCTTTTTTTAAAGTTCTCACGAGTCCCATTAATTACGGGGTATAGCTATCAATTTCTTTACCGAGATATGCTTGTCGTGGATCGTTAGGTTTCTGAGGGAAGGCACGAGTAAGCACTCCTTGTTCAGCCATTGGACTTAGGTGTGACTGACGAAGATATGTTTCTTCACGTTCTAATAACTCTGCAAGCACCTTCAAAGTCAGGTATCGTCCAGAACAAAGCTTCGATATTACGCTTCGCATGCGCGCCTGTGGCACTTTGCCAGCACCGCCTAGCTCACCAGCTATTTGAGATAATTCGGTCAGTAGCGCAGCATCTATCTCGTTGAGATTATGGATAATGGGGTGATCTAGGCCCTCTATCGTACGTCCTTGTCTTTGGGTTTGTGCCAAACCTTCGGAGTTATCGTTAGCGAGGTCCGTTGGTAATGGTACTAGCTCCGATGGTTGGGTTGGGAGCTCCAATGGTTTGGAGGTAAAGCTCCCATGGTTAGGGGTTCTAGTGTCGCTATCCGTAGAAAAAGCGGTATCAGGGTCCGGTAGATTGACCCAAGGAAGGCGATAGTTCGTGCCTCGGCCGTTCCCGCTTTTGATTAGAAAATTGTTTTGGACAAGATTTTGGAGCATCCGAGTAAGATCAGTTGCATGCAGGTCGCAAAGCGACATTACCCTAGAATGTGAAACTGTTATTTCTAAAGCTGCAGTGGCAAGTATTATTCTTTCTTCCGGCTGCAGGGTGTCGAAGCTGTTTCCGAAAGATTTCCTTAAATTTTCAACTGTTTCTGCAGGAAGTAGATCTTCCATTCGTAATTCTAGTAAAGTTTGCTCGCTAGGCTCAGGACTCATAGCCAAAAGAGCACTGTAGCGGCGAGGGCTATGGCGGAGAGGAAGACGTTCGGGCACCGATCATAACGCGTGGCAACGCGTCGCCAGTCTTTCAGACGACCGAACATGATTTCGATGCGGTTGCGTCGTTTGTATCTGCGCATGTCATACCGGATGGGCTCGGTGCGGGTTTTACGTCCGGGGATGCAAGGTGTGAT
>NZ_JAVXCU010000011.1:0-50077 GCF_036659295.1 Brevundimonas sp.
GTTCCAGCGGACGCACGCGGGCGCGGGCCGCCGACTTCACCTTGTCGGCCAGATCGGCAAACGCTTCCGAGGCAGGATGCCCCACAGCCGGTTTGGCCACCGCATCCACCGCGCCGATTTCCAGCGCCGCCAGCGTCACATCCGTGCCCGCCTGCGTCAGGGTCGAGACCATCACCACCGGCATGGGGCGCAGGCGCATAATCTTTTCTAGGAATTCCAGCCCGTTCATATTTGGCATTTCGACATCCAGCGTCAGGACATCGGGATTCAATTCCTTGATCTTGGTGCGGGCATCCAGAGGGTCTTCGGCAGTGCCGACAACCTCGATGTCCGGATCACGGCGCAGGACAGCCGAAATCAGGCTGCGCATCGTGGCGCTGTCATCGACAACGAGGACTTTGACGCGGCTCATGCGCCACCTTCAGTGCGCTGGTAGGTGGTCAGACCACAGGTCTTGAAGGCCCCCGTGGAAGGCCCCGACACACGCTCGGAATGGCCAATATACATTGACCCGCCCGGGTTCAGAATCGGCGCAAAACGGCTCCAGATTTTCTCCTGCGTGGCGTCATCGAAATAGATCACCACATTGCGGCAGAAGATCACGTCAAACGTCCCCTTCATCGGCCATTTGCCGATCAGGTTCAGTTCGTTGAACACCACCAGACGGCGCAGCGTCTCGCTGGCCTGCGAATAGCCGGGACGTCCGGATACCGGATTGAAGTGGCGACGCCCCGAGGCGGGTACAGGGGCCAGAAGTTCATCCGAATAGATGCCGTCCCTGCCCTCTACGACCATGTTCGGGTCGATATCGGTCGCCAGAATCCGCACATCCAGATCATTGGCTTCCGGCAGCTTCTCCAGAACGGTCAGCGCCATCGAATACGGCTCCTGCCCATTGGAACAGGCTGCCGACCACAGGCGCACCCGCCCACCGGCACGCGCCCGCGCCGCCAGTTGCGGCATCACCACATCGCGCAGATGGTCGAAATGGTGTGGCTCGCGATAAAAGCGGGTGACATTGGTCGTCAGCGCCGCCGTCATGGCCTGACGCTCTTCCTTACCCTCGGGAGATTCCACAAGGGCGATATACTCGGCAAAATTGCGCAGACCCAGCGTTCGCAGACGCTTGGCCAGACGCGAATAGACCAGCGCGGCCTTACCCTCATGCAGGGCAATACCGGCATGGCTGTGCAGAGCACTGGCAATGTGACGGAAGTCGGCCTGGGTGAACGCAAACTCGCCGTCCACCAGTGTCTCCCGTCCGGCGGTCATAGTCATGCGGCTTCGGCTTCCGCCTCGGCTGGCAGGACGTGTTCGAGGTCGATCAGGCTGATCATACGGCCGCCTTCAACCGCGAAGATGCCCTTCACAAAGGCCTTCACGCTTTCCGAAGCGACGTCCGGCGTCGGCTGGATGGCCGCGTCGGTCAGTTGTACAATGTCGGACACGGCATCGACCAGAAGGCCCACCAGACGGCTGCCCACATGGGCCACCATGATGACATGGCGCTCGGTCGGCTCGCCGGTCTGGAGACCGAAACGCGAGCCCAGATCGATGATCGGCAGCACCGTACCGCGCAGGTTGATGACACCCTTCATATAGGCAGGCGAGCGCGGAAGCGGCGTGGCCGGTGTCCAGCCACGGATTTCACGCACGCTCATAATATCTACGCAGAACTCTTGTTCGCCGATACGGAACGCAATCAGTTCGCGGTCGGAACCGGCGACATTAGGGGTGACTTGGGTCATGGGTCAGCTCGCCATCTTCAGTTCAGCAAGAGGGGTAGTCCGTCGACGTCCGGTGGTGACCAGAGCGTCGATATCGAGGATCAGGGCGACGCGCCCGTCACCCAGAATGGTTGCAGCCGCCACGCCTTCGACATGGCGGTAATTGGTTTCAAGGCTCTTGATCACGACCTGACGCTGGCCGTGGATCGCATCCACCAGAAGACCGGCGCGCTGGCCGCCTTCGGTTTCGACAATCATCACCACCCCGCCCTTCAGGTCGGTCGGTTCGCTGCGGAATTCCATCGTCTGGCCCACATCGACCAGCGGCACGAACTCGTCGCGGAACATCAGCACCGGATCGACACCGCCGACCAGATGGATGTCTTCGGCCTTGGGTGTCAGGCTTTCGACAATGGCGGCCAGCGGGGCCACCAGGGTTTGCTCGGCCGCGCCCACCACCATGCCGTCAAGCACGGCCAGTGTCAGCGGCAGGGACATGGTGAAGACCGAGCCCTTGCCCGGATTGGAGGAAATCGAAATCCGTCCGCCCAGTGACTGGATAGAGCGGCGCACCACATCCATCCCCACGCCACGACCGGACACATCGGTCACTTCCTTGGCGGTCGAGAAACCCGGCAGGAAGATCAGGTTGTCCACCTCGTCGTCGCTGAGAATCTGGTCCGGCGTGACCAGACCGCGCTCCTCGGCAATGGCGCGAACGCGCTGGCGGTTGATGCCTTTGCCGTCGTCCGAAATCTCGATGACAATGCGACCCGAGCGATGCAGCGCGGCCAGCTTGACCGTGCCTTCGGCAGGCTTGCCCGCCTCCTCGCGCTCTTGCGGCGTTTCCAGCCCGTGATCGATAGCATTGCGCAGCATGTGGGTGATGGGTTCAGACAGACGTTCCACCACGGTCTTGTCGACCTCGGTGTCTTCGCCGGCCGTGACCAGCTTCACCTTCTTGCCCGTCATGGCGGCCACTTCGCGGACCAGACGCGGCATGCGCTGGAACACCGACTTCACCGGCTGGGCGCGGATCGCCATCACGCTGTCCTGAATCTCGCGGGTCAGCAGTTCGAGGTCTTCGAGGCCGAGCGAAATATCGGACGAGCGGGCCAGACCGCTTTCATAGACGCGCTGTGCCAGCATGGCCTGCTGGATCACCAGTTCGCCCACCGCATTAATCAGACGGTCCACGCGCTCCAGATCGACGCGGATCGTAACGGGGGCTGCTGTTGCGGGGGCCGCAGATGCATTATTGGCCGCCACCAGAGGTGCTGCGGGTGCCGGAGCGGCCTTGGACTTTGGGGTGTCGTCGATGACAGGTGCAGCCTCGCTGCCCCCGCCCAGACGCGAAGCCGTATCAGCCTGTGCCATGGCCACCAGTGCCGCGATATCGAACTCGGCCGATGCGCCCGTATCCAGAGACGGCAGGCCATCATTCAGATCCGGCAGACTGTCGAGCACCACCGGAGCGCCGGCCTCACCGGACATGACAGGCGTGATGCTCAGGTCGCAATCGGTTTCCACAAAGTCGAACACATCGCGCACATCGAGCTCGGCCACAGGCGCATCCAGATGAATGGTCCAGACCAGATGTGATTCCAGCGGCTCCAGTGCCTCCAGCGACGGCAGGCCGCTATCGTCCATCTCTACCGAGATCGGCCCCAGACGGCCCAGTTCACGCAGCAGCAGCGCCGTTTCATTGGCATTGGCATAGAGGCGCGGATGCGGACGGAAGATGATCTTCCAGCCCGTCTGTTGACCACCCGAAGCAGACGGTTCGTCCAGCGAAGGCAGATCAAGCGACGGCAGGTCCAGAGGCTGCAAGTCCATCAGGCCCATACCGTCACCGGCACCAAAATCATCCAGACTGAGCGCCACCGGCATAAAGCCGAAATCGTCGTCCATATCCGCGGATGCGGCGATGTCCGCGCCCGAAACCGGCGCGCCGTGGGTCAGGGTTTCCAGTTCGGCAATCAGGGTTTGTGAACGCTCGGGATCAACCGCAGGCCCCGCGCCACGCGCGGCGGTCACATGGTCATTCAGGACATCCGATGCGCGCAACAGACTGCGCACCACATCCTCGTCCACCTCTTTACGGCCCGAGCGCAGCTCGTCCATCAGGGTCTCGAAAACGTGGGCAAAGCGAACCAGATCATCCAGACCGAACGCCCCTGCCCCGCCCTTTACAGAGTGGACGGCGCGGAAACAGGCATTGATCGTCTCGATATCGGTATCACCCGATTCCAGTGCAATCAGATTGGTCTCGAGGTCGCCGAGAAGCTCCTCGCATTCCTGGAAGAAGGTGACCTTGATGGCCTCGAACGGATCGTCACTCATGGCTGGGGGAAGTCCTTGAAATCTAATCCGGCCTTAGGCCGCTACGCGGCGGACAGCGTCCACCAGTCGAACAGGGTCAAACGGTTTAACGATCCAGCCCGTCGCACCGGCATCACGCGCGCGCTGCTTCTTGGCCGCATCGCTTTCGGTGGTCAGAACCAGAACCGGCACGCCGCTATAGGCAGGATCGGCGCGCATACCTTCGATAAAGCCGAAGCCATCCATGCGCGGCATATTGATGTCGGTAATCACGACATCGGGACGTTGCTCGGCCAGTACTTCGAGGCCGTGAACACCGTCCACAGCCTGCACAACATTATAGCCCGCATCCTGGAGGGCCAGCATCAGCATGTCGCGCATGGTGCGCGAGTCATCAACGGTCAGAACGGTTTTGGTCATCAGGCGGCGTCCTGCGCTACGAGTTCATCGGGGGAAGCTCCAAAGCCCAGCCATTGCTCGTTCAGGGCTTTGGAAACATTGAGAAAGATCAAAGCTTGGCCGTCGGCCTTCCAGGTTTTGACAGCCGAGAGCAGAATCTGCAGGCACAAACCACCCAGACGCTCTACGCCCGAGGCATCCAGCGTTACGGCATGACCACGATACTGCATCAGTTCCGACTTCAACGGCTCTGCCGCGCGGATATCCAGTATTGCGGGCAGGGTGATGACAGGATCCAGAATGGTGTCTTGCGTCATTAGAACTCCTCCCAACCGTCTTCTGACGGCTGTGATTTCAAAGCGACACTGCCAATGCCTTTGGTACGCAATGCCGAAATGGTTTCGGCGACCGAACGCGGGCGCTCCTCACCGGCAACGGCTACGGCCTGTTGCTGAACACGGTCTGCAACATACTCATTGGCCGGACGCACAGGACGGGCCGGACGGGCCATGGTCGGTGCCTCGACAGCTTGCGGCGTAAAGGCCGGTTTCGGAGCGGGTTGCGACACCGGCTTGGGTGCGCTGATCACCGGAGCCGCCGCCGACACCTGCGCCTTGTAGGGCGCAGGCTTGGCCGCCAGCTTTTGCGACACCTCGAAGCGCGCCACCGATGCCGTCAGATCCGCAGCCTCGGACGCAAGTGCCTGACAGGCGGCGGTCGATTCCTCGACCATGGCCGCGTTCTGCTGGGTCACCTGATCCATCTGGTTCACAGCCGAGTTTACCTGAGCCAGACCGGTGGCCTGCTCTTGTGCCGACGCCGCGATCTCACGCACCAGAGCGTCGATCTGTGCCACGCGGTCCACAATGCGGCCCAGAGCATCACCGGTCTGTCCGACCAGATTCACACCCTGGCTGACCTGTGTGCCGGAGGCCGAGATCAGTGCCTTGATTTCCTTGGCAGCCCCCGCCGAACGCTGGGCCAGTGCCCGCACTTCGGAGGCCACCACGGCAAAGCCGCGCCCCGCATCACCCGCACGGGCGGCTTCGACACCGGCATTCAGGGCCAGAAGATTGGTCTGGAACGCGATCTCGTCGATCACACCGATAATGTCGCCGATCTTGCGCGACGACGCCTCGATCGCGGTCATGGCGTCAACGGCGTTGCTGACCACCGCGCCGCTGCGCTGGGCATCGTCCCGCGCGCCCATGACAACCTGCGCAGCTTCTTTTGCGCCATCGGCGGTACGGCCGACAGTGGCGGTAATCTGGTCCAGAGCCGCTGCAGTCTGTTCCAGAGTGGCCGCCTGTTGCTCGGTGCGGTGCGACAGGTCGTTGGAGGCCGCGCTGATTTCCTCGGCCCCCATATTGATGACCGACACATTGGCATTCACCAGCGAGACAGCCTTTTCGAGGCTTTCGATCGCGGCATTAAAATCGACCTTCAGCGTCTCAGCCGACTGGGGGAAGTCGGTTGTAATGCGCCACGTCAGATTGCCATTGGCCAGCTTTTCCAGACCTTCGGCCAGAGCGGTCACAACAACCGTGTCATTGCGGCGGCCCTGCTCGATTTCGGCCTCGCGGCGCTGACGGGCCTCTTCGGCCTCTTTCAGCATCAGATCATTACGGGCTTTCAGGGCGTTCTGTTCGAGCGTGACCTGTTTGAAATGCTCGACGGCTGATGCCATCAGACCCACCTCGTCGGTGCGGCCCAGAGCCGGGATCACCACCTCGGTATTACCGCCCACCAGCTTGCGCGTCGCTGAGGCCACCGCACGCAGGGGATTGGCAACCCCCATGGTCAGCCACGCGCCGCATGCCACAGCCATGACCAGAGCGAACACGCTGCCGATACCCATGACGAGGCGCATCATATTGGCCAGAGCCATCTGGCGCTGGGCCAGAGCCTCGGCCTCGTTGCCGCGTTCATCGACAAGGGTCTGCAAGATTTGATCGACAGGGGCCAACAGGCCCGAGCTGTCATAATTAGCCGGATCGTCGAGGCCCACACCGCGCACGGCCACAGCCTCGAACCAGCTTTCAACACCGGCTCGCGCTTTTTCGACCTGCTCATCGGAGGTCCGGTCCATGCGTTTGTACTCGTCCAGCGCGTCATTAAAGCTGGAGCGATGCTCGCTCACCAGATCAATGGCCGACGGAATGCGCGACATTACATAGGCGCGAAGGGCCGCGTCCTGACGCGACATTTGCAACTGGGCGTTTACGGCTGCCTGCTGTGCTGCCGTTACCCGCTCCATATCGCGGCGGATATTCTGGACGCCGCTGACGCCCACATACACGCACAGGCTCATGGCCAGAATCGCAGCAATAATGCCGCCAAACGCGAAGGTCAGCTTCTGCTGGATCTTCAGATTGTTCAAGAAACCCGTCATTACACACTTCCCCCGGTGTGCTTGCCGCAGCAGGGGTCACAGCCCCATAAACCACCGGCAAGTGCCAAGGCAGAACGGTTGGCCCGCGCGGTCTGCACAGCAGACGCGACGTCTTTAGCAATCTGCGATTCTTTCTGAAGCGCACACAGCTGCAGCACGGGGACCATCCCAACCTCGACAAAGATTTGCGACTATCTGCACGTACAAACGTAGGTTTCTGTAAACCAGCAGGTACGGGCAATCCCCTATAGGCTTAAGGGAGATGTCTTACCGAACTGTAGTTGTTTGGTATTTTATTGCCCCGCTTGGAGGTTTTTGTGATAACTTCGTTATCTGCAATGTTACACTTCGCCTTTAGTGCGGCTTGATCCCCGTGGCCGGTTCACCCCAGAAGGGAAACCGGTAAATTATCAGCCCCGATTCAAAAGCCTACCGTAACGCACATGCTCCCTTCTTCCGGCAAATCCTCTGCCAGATCCGGACATCACCCGCCCCAAAATGTCCGTTTGCAGACGGCGATGCGTCTTGTGTTGTGCGCCGGTCTGGTTGCGGCCTCGCTGGCCGGATTTCTGATCGAGCCGTCCGGTAAACTGCCCTTGCTTTTACCCGTCATGGCCACCGCCATAATCGCCCGTCTGGGAGGATGGCGTCTGGTTTCTGCCTGCGTGGCGTTGCTGTGGGCAGGACTGTCCCTGTTGACCCTGAGCGGCTTTGTCATGGTTGCAGATGCCATAATGGTAGGGGGCGTCTCGGCCTTGACCGCCCTGCTGACGTTCCGCCCCGAGCGCCCTCTGATCGGCATGTACGGTCTGTACCAGTCCACCGAGCACGAGGTTTTGCGCTCCTTGCTGGCCGCTACGCCGATCGTGCTTCTGGATCAGGAAGGCCGCATCAAACGCGCCAGCCCTGCCAGCCACGACATCTTCCAGCGCGCCGATGAACAATTGTGGGGCATCCCTTTCAGCGAACTGGTTCCCGGCTTTGACCACCAAGAACATGCCCGCGCGGAGTCCGAGGCAGGTCTAGTTAAACCCGCCGGAAACAACTGGCAGATCATCCGCCCCGACCAGCCACATATCGATGTCGAGCTGTGGCTGGACCACACGCCCGATGGTCCTCTGATCCGGCTGGTCGATCTGACCCCGCGCCTGACCGCCGACGAACAGGCCCGCGAACTTCACTCCCAACTCAACAAGGTCTGGCGACTGAACTCGCTTGGGGAAATGGCCGCCACACTGGCCCATGAGTTGAACCAGCCACTGGGGGCCGCCGCCGCCTATCTGCATGCCGCACAAGAGGACATGAAGACCGCTGGCCCTCTGGGTGAAAGCGCCCTGCGCACAACCGAACTGGCCAAGGCCCAGATGCTGCGCGGCGGTCAGATCATCCGCCGCATGCGCGAACTGCTGACGATGGAAATGCGCACCTTGGCCAAGGAACGGCTGAGCCTTGTCGTCGATGACGTACTGCCCATTCTGATCCTGACCGGTCAGGACCGGAATATCCGTATCGAAACCGATATCGCCATGCCCGATCTGGTGCGTCTGGACCGCATCCAGCTTCAGCAGGCTCTGGTCAATCTGGTCCGCAATGCTGTCGAGGCCAGCCCCAATGGCTCGCGCGTTTTGATTACCGGCCATCCCGTCACCGACCGCAGCTTCGAGGTCGCCGTCGAGGACAGTGGTCCCGGCATCGCCCCCGATCAGGTCGATCGCGTCTTCCAGCCCATGATATCGACCAAGTCGGGCGGTATGGGGCTGGGACTTTCTGTGACCCGCACCATTGTTGAAAGCCACGGCGGCAACCTGCGCGTCGGCGCTTCGCGCTGGGGTGGTGCCCGTTTTTCGTTTACACTCGCCATTGCCAATCAGGACGAGCAAGAATGACCCCTTCAGTCTTCATCATTGATGACGACGCAGGCATGCGTGACTCACTGGTAGCCCTGCTGCGCAGTCAGGGCATACGGTGCCGCGCCTTTGCGGGCGGGGCCGACTTCTTACGCTCCATGCCACAGGACGAAACCGCCTGTGTGGTCACCGACCTGCGCATGCCCGAAGTTGACGGTGCCGAGGTGGTACGGCGGGTCAGCGAGGAGCGCGGCGCGGCGTGGCCGATACTGGTCATCACCGCCCATGCCGATGTGTCCGTCGCCGTCAGCCTGATGAAACAGGGTGTGGTGGACTTCATCGAAAAGCCGTTCGATCCCCAGCGCCTGATCGAAAGCGTCCGTGGATGCCTGTCGCGCCTGACACAGGTGGGCGAACAACAACGCCTGACCCAAGCGGCCCGCGAGAAATTCGACCGCCTGACCCCACGCGAGGCACAGGTGTTCAATGCCCTGATCGAAGGCCTGTCCAACAAGGCTATCGCCCAGACCCTGGACATCAGCCCGCGCACCGTCGAGGTCTTCCGCGCCAAGGTCATGCAGAAGATCGAGGCAGAAAGCCTGTCGGACCTGATCAAAACCGGCCTTCTTTTGCGTAACGAAGACGGCATAAGCTCTTGATCCGTTAACGGCGATATCCCTTATTCACTCCCAACAAGAGGGAGTGCGTTATGAGTCAGAATCGCTTTTTGCGTCAGCAGGGCTTTATCGGTGGCCAATGGGTCGATGCCGACAGCGGCGAAACCCTGAGCGTCACCAATCCGGCGACCGGCGAAGTGCTCGGCACCGTCCCCAATATGGGTGCCGCCGAGACGCGCCGCGCCATCGAAGCGGCCGAACAGGCGATGAAGCCGTGGGCCGCCCGCACAGCCAATGACCGCGCCAAGATCCTGCGCCGCTGGTTCGAGCTGATGATGGAAAATCAGGACGAACTGGCCCGCCTTCTGACGCTCGAACAGGGCAAGAGCCTTGCCGAAGCCAAGGGCGAGATCGCCTATGGCGCAGCCTATCTGGAATGGTTCGCCGAAGAGGGGAAACGCGCCTATGGCGAGGTCATCCCCACCCACGACAACACAAAACGTATCGTCACCCTGAAACAGCCGGTGGGCGTGGTCGGGGCGATCACCCCGTGGAACTTCCCGTCCTCGATGATTACCCGCAAGATCGGTCCGGCCCTCGCCGCCGGTTGCGCGGTGGTGCTCAAGCCCGCTGCCCAGACACCTTTCAGCGCCTATGCACTGGCGGTTCTGGCCGAGGAAGCAGGACTGCCTGCGGGCCTGTTCAACGTCCTGACCGGCAAGGCCTCGGCCATTGGTGGTGAACTGACCTCCAACGAGATTGTGCGCAAGATCAGCTTTACCGGCTCGACCGAGGTGGGCCGTACTCTGATGGCCCAGTCCGCCGCCAGCATCAAAAAAATGTCGCTGGAACTGGGTGGCAACGCCCCTTTCATCGTATTTGACGATGCCGATATCGATGCTGCCGTGGCCGGTGCCACCATCTCCAAATTCCGCAATTCGGGCCAGACCTGCGTCTGCACCAACCGCTTCTATGTGCAGGCGGGCGTCTATGACGAATTCGTCAAAAAGCTGTGCGCTTCGGTACAGGCCCTGAAGGTCGGCAACGGCCTTGAAGACGGCGTTCAAATGGGCCCTCTGATCGATGACAAGGCCGTCGAAAAGGTCGAGGAACATCTGGCCGACGCCCTGTCCAAGGGGGCGCGCGTGCTGACGGGCGGCAACCGCCATGCGCTGGGCCATACCTTCTTCGAGGCGACCGTCGTGGCCGACGTGACGCAGGACATGCAGATGTGCCGCGAGGAAACCTTTGGTCCTCTGGCCGGTGTCATCAAGTTTGAAACCGAAGACGAGGCCATTGCACTGGCCAATGACACCATCTTCGGACTGGCCGGCTATTTCTACAGCCGCGATATCAGCCGCGTCTGGCGTGTCGCCGAGGCAATGGAAACGGGCATGGTCGGCATCAATACGGGCATACTTTCCACTGAAATCGCCCCCTTTGGCGGCATAAAACAGTCCGGGCTGGGCCGCGAAGGCAGCCGCCACGGCCTCGAAGACTTCATGGAAATCAAATACCTGTGCATGGGCATCTAGGTTCGGGCGCAGCGATTTAGACGAACGTCGATCTCTGCAAACCGATTTTCTTCCTGTCAGTCTCCCTGATGACGCTGCGCACCAAGACGCAACGCATCAGGGAAACATGGCCGCCTGAGGGGGCGGCCTTACAGGAAGGGATAACACCTATGACCGACCGCACCCTTCACGGGGCGGACGGGGGTGATCGCACGGTCAAAAAGAATGACCGGTTGGTGATTGCGGCCTCGTCTGTCGGTACCGTCATCGAATGGTACGACTTTTACCTCTACGGCTCGCTGGCCGCGATTATTTCGTCCCAGTTCTTTTCGGGCGTTAACGAGACCACCGGCTTCATCTTTGCACTGATGGCCTTTGCTGCAGGCTTTGCGGTGCGTCCGTTCGGGGCCATCGTCTTTGGCCGGATGGGCGACCTTTGGGGTCGCAAGAACACCTTCCTCGTCACCATGTTGCTGATGGGCCTGTCGACCTTTGTGGTCGGCCTTCTGCCCTCCTATGCCGCCATCGGCATTGCCGCCCCGATCATTCTGGTGCTGATGCGCCTGATTCAGGGTCTGGCACTGGGCGGCGAATATGGCGGCGCGGCCACCTATGTCGCCGAACACGCGCCCCACGGTAAGCGCGGCTTCTATACTTCGTTCATCCAGATCACCGCCACGGTCGGCCTGCTGCTCAGCCTGATGGTCATCCTGGGGGTCCGTAGCGCCATCGGCGAGGACGCCTTCCGCGAATGGGGCTGGCGTATTCCGTTCCTCGTTTCCATCCTGCTTTTGGGTGTGTCGCTGTGGATCCGCCTGAAACTGTCCGAAAGTCCGGCATTCGAGAAAATGAAGGCCGAGGGCAAGGGTTCGACCACCCCGCTCAAAGACAGCTTCATGAAGTGGCCGAACCTGAAACTGGTGCTGATCGCGCTGTTCGGTCTGGCTGCTGGTCAAGCCGTGGTCTGGTACACCGGCCAGTTCTACGCCCTGTTCTTCCTTGAAAAGACTCTCAAGGTCGACCCGTCGCTGTCGAACATCATGATCGCCACAGCGCTGGCACTGGCCACGCCCTTCTTCATTATCTTCGGCTGGCTGTCAGACAAGATCGGCCGCAAGCCCATCATTCTGGTGGGATGCCTGCTGGCTGCCCTGACCTATTTCCCGCTGTTCCACGGACTGACCAAGGCCGCCAACCCGCAACTGGCGGCTGCGGTGGCATCGTCTCCGATCAAGGTTGTCGCCGATCCGGCCAACTGTAATCTGCAGTTCGACCCCGTCGGCGGGACCGTGTTCAACACCTCGTGCGATGTCGTCAAAACCCATCTGGCGCGGGCAGGCATCAACTATGAAAACGTCGCCGCTCCGGCGGGCACGATCGCCCATGTCCAGATCGGTGATGTAACGGTGCAATCGTTTGACGGCACCGCACTGTCCAAGGCCGATTTTGATGCCCGGAAAAAGAACTGGGACACGGCCCTGACCGCCAGCCTGACCGAGGCCGGCTATCCAGCCAAGGCTGACAGCGCGCAGGTGAACAAGCCGATGGTGATCGCCATCCTGTTTATCCTCGTCCTGTATGTGACCATGGTTTACGGCCCGATAGCAGCGGCTCTGGTCGAGATGTTCCCGACCAATGTACGCTACACCTCCATGTCATTGCCCTATCACATCGGTAATGGCTGGTTCGGCGGCTTCCTGCCCACCACCGCCTTTGCCATGGTCGCGGCCACCGGCAATATCTATTACGGCCTGTGGTATCCGATCGTGATTGCGGTGCTGACCGTCATCATCGGGGTCATCTTCGTCAAGGAAGGCAAGGACGTGAATATTCACGACTAGTCCGGACAGGTTCTGATCCGATCCTTACGAGGGCGGGCCGTCAAGCGGTCCGCCCTTTTTGGTCGCTTATGGCCGTTGGTGCCTCTTTTCCCTTGTCGCGCCTGCCATAGAAGGCCCAGATGCCATGATGTTCAGCTTTGCAACACTGGCCATGACCGTGGCCTATATGGCCACATTGTTCGCCATCGCATGGTGGTATGAACGCCCCGACATCAAGGCCAAGGGCTCCGGCCTTATCGGCCCAAGCCTCTATGCCCTGTCACTGGCCATCTATTGCACCTCGTGGACCTATTACGGTGCCGTCGGTACCGCCTCGCGCGATGGCTGGGACTATCTGCCCATCTATATCGGCCCCGCCATCGGGCTGACCCTGCTGTTTCCGCTATGGCGGCGCATTGCGTCGGCGGCCAGACGCGCCAATGTCGGCTCCATCGCCGACTTCATTTCTGCCCGCTATGGCAAGAGCCCCGTGCTGGGTGCCGCCGTTACCCTCGTCGCCATTCTAGGGTCCCTGCCCTATATCGCCCTGCAACTGCGCTCGCTCTCCATGGCCGGAGAGATGCTGAACGTGAACAGCCCTGTTGCAGGCTCCGAAAACCTGACCGTGTTGATGTTGGCAGCGGTTCTGGCAGGGTTCACCATCCTGTTCGGCGCGCGTCGCACAGACCTGACCGAGCATAATCGCGGCCTGATCCAGGCCATTGGCGTGGAGTCCATCGTCAAGCTGGGCGCGCTTCTGGCCGTGGCCGTATTTGCCGTCATACTGCTGACCCAAACGCCCCAGCCGATCACCGCCTTCACATCGGGCCTGGGGGACCTGTCCCGCTGGCCACAAACCGATGCCCGCTTCTGGGCCATTACCCTTGTGGCGACGCTGGCGGTCTTTTGTCTGCCGCGCCAGTTTCACGTCGGCTTTGTCGAGGGCGGTGCCCCCGACGAGATGCGCCGCGCCCAATGGATTTTCCCGCTCTATCTGTGCCTGACCTCGCTGGCGGTTCTGCCTCTGGTCGCGGCAGGCAGTCTGTCCCTGTCGGGGACAAATCCCGACCTGCTGGTTCTGGCCCTACCTTTTACCCACCAACAAAGCCTGCTGACCTCTGTGGTGTTTGTCGGCGGTTTTTCGGCGGCTACCGCCATGGTCATTATCGAAACCGTGGCCCTGTCCGCCATGGTTTCCAACAACCTCGTCCTGCCGCTCATGAGCGCCCGTCGTGGCCCGTCCGGCAGTCACCCGCCCGCGCCGATGAGCGCGATGGCCAGCAAGATTTTGAACGTCCGCCGGATCGCCATCGTTGCCATCCTGTTTCTGGGCTGGCTGTATTATCTGGCGATGGATCCGGCCTCGGGTCTGGCCGATATGGGGCTGGTTTCCTTTGCGGCACTGGCGCAACTGGCACCGGCCCTGTTCGGTGCGGTTCTGTGGCGCGGCGGGCAAAGCCGTGGCGCAATGGCCGGTCTGAGCATCGGCATGGTGGTATGGTTCTTCATGCTGGCCATGCCGCAACTGGCCCCCGACCTGCCCTTGCATGTCCACCATATTTTCGGACTGGAAGACCCGTTCGCTGTCGGGGTTTTCCTGTCTCTGGGTCTCAATCTGGGCATCTATATCATCGTCTCGCGCCGGTCTGCGCCCCGCTTGATCGACCGTGTACAGGCGCGCGCCTTTGTCGATCACAAGGAGGCCGAATGGCTGGAAGGGCGCGGCCATCTGTCTGGGGCATCGGTGCAGGATCTGAAGGTTCTGGTCGCCCGCTTCATCGGACAGGAACGCGCCGACAAAGCCTTTGAGGCATGGGCCGACGAGGTCGGCGTGCGGCTGAAAAACAGCGACCCCGCCGATGCCGGCCTTGCCCGTGCGGCCGAACGTATGCTGGCCGGTGCGGTCGGGGCCGTCGCGGCACGCCGCGTCATCGGTGCCGCCCTGTCCGGTGGGGGCCGCGCCCCCGAAGACGTTGTGCGGATGCTGGACGAAGCCTCGCAGGCCGTACAGTTCAACCGCCAGATCTTGCTGACCACGCTCGACAATATCGATCAGGGCGTGGTGGTGGTGGATGACGATCTGCGTCTGGTGGCGTGGAACCACCCCTATATCGAGATGTTCAACCTGCCCGCCGGTTTCCTGCATGTGGGCATGCCGATCGCTTCGGTGTATCGCTATAATGCCGAGCATGGCGAACGCGATCTGGTGGATGGAGACATCGACAACTGGATCGAGCGCCGGCTGGAAGCCCTGCACCGTCGCCAGCGCCACTTCCATGAGCGCGAACTGTCGGATGGCCGCATTCTGCAAGCCGTCGGCGAGCCACTGCCGGGTGGGGCCTATGTCACCTCCTATACCGACATCACCGACCTGCGCCGCGCTGCCCGCCAGCTAAAAGAAGCCAATGAGCAACTGGAAGGCCGCGTCGCCGAGCGCACCACCCAGCTTAAAGCCGCTCTGGACATGGCCGAGCAGGCCACCGCCTCCAAGACCCGTTTTCTGGCCGCTGCCAGCCACGATCTGTTGCAACCGCTGCACGCTGCGCGCCTGTTTATCGCCGCCCTGCGCGAGGACGAGGCCGTCGCCAACAGCCGCTCGCAAACCCTCGCCGTCAATGCTGACCGTTCGATCGAAAGCGCCCACCGCCTGCTGACGGCCCTGCTGAACCTGTCCAAGCTGGAGGCCGGCGGCGTGGACCCCAGTGTCGCGCCTATGGCCCTGAACCCGTTGTTCAGCGACATCGCCCGCGAGTTCACCCCCATGGCCGAGGCCAAGGGTCTGGAACTGCGCGTCCACCCGACCAGCGCATGGATAATGAGCGACAGGGACCTTTTGCGCTCCATGCTGCAAAACCTTGTCGCCAATGCCATCCGCTATACCGACGAGGGCGCGGTTCTGGTCGGTGCCCGTCGCCATAAGGACCGTATTGATGTGGTGGTCGCCGATACCGGACGCGGCATTCCCGAAGACGCAAAGGCGCGTATTTTTGGCGAGTTTGTTCGTCTTCCCGGCGCGCCGGTCGATGAACCGGGCGTAGGGCTGGGGCTGGCGATTGTCCGGCGCCTGTCAGGACTTCTGGGCCATCCGGTATCGCTGGAATCGACTGTCGGGTACGGATCGGTCTTCCGTATCTCCACCCCGCGTACAGCCGCCGTGACAGCCCCCGCCGAAGCGGTCGTCACCTCGCAGACGCCCCTATCGGGCAAACGTGTGCTGTGCGTGGACAACGAACCGGCCATTATCGAGGCGATGGAGGCCCTGCTGAAACGCTGGGGCGCGGTGCCCATACTGGCCAGTTCCGCGGCCGAGGTCGAGGCCATGGAGGGCCCGTTCGACGCTGCCATTGTCGATCTGCATCTGGATATCGGTCAGCCCGATGGCCTGAGCGTCGTCAGGATGCTGAAAGCGCGCGGTGTCAAACGTATCGCCCTGATGACCGCCTCGACACAGGAAAAACTGGCCGAACAGGCCGCCGAGGCCGGTGCCACCCTGATGGCAAAACCCGTCAAACCCGCCAGCCTGAAGGCTTTCTTAAGTTAGTGATCGCATGGCGATCACGCCCTAACGTCAGCCTCGCGGAGGCTGACTGCTTGAGGGCTTCTTCTTTAAGGATGATCGCGGTGCGATCTGCCCTTTCGCTCGCCACGCGGTGGCTCGCTGCTTGAGGGCATTGTTTGATACCGCCCACAGACCGCATCATGGCGCGATCTGTGGGGACCGGCTAAGCTCAGCCTAGATCGATCTGCTGGGACAGGATGACGGCCTGGGTGCGGTTCTGGACGCCCAGTTTGCGAAACACGCTGGTCAGGTGCGCCTTGATCGTGGCCTCGGTCACGCCGAGGTCATAGGCGATCTGCTTGTTCAGACGGCCTGCCTTCAGGCCTTCCAGAATACGCAGTTGCGACGGGGTCAGGCTGGCAATCCGGCTTTGCAGATCGGCTTCCTCGCCCTCGGCCTCGCCGACATCGGGGGCCCATGTCTCGCCTTCCAGAATCTGGCCGATCGCTTCGACCATGGTTTCCAACGAAGCCGATTTGGGAATAAAGCCCGACGCACCGACCGCCAGCGCGTGACGCACTGTGTGCGGTTCCTCGCTGGCCGACACCACGACAACAGGCACAGCAGGATGGTTGGCACGGACCAGATTCAAGCCCGTCATCCCTTCGACATCCGACAGTTTAAGGTCCAGCAGCATCAGGTCCACCGTCCCCGAATTCAGGGCGGTCTCGGCCTCGGCAAAGCTGGAACATTCCACCACACTGGCGTCCGGTCGTGCTTTTCGCACAGCCGAGACCAGCGCCTCACGGAAGAGAGGGTGATCGTCCGCGACGACGATTCTGTCCATGGATGTCCTTCCATCAAATGATTCCGAGGCTTGCCCGACTGTCATGGCGACAGAATGACATGCACCGACTTTGGTCGAGATTAGACCAATGGCTAGATGTCGGAAACCGTTGCAACGCGAAAAGGTGACAATCGGAGACCTGCAAAAGTTCAGGCCCGGGAGGAAACCTATGGATAGACACCGCCTTTTAGGCGGGGCGGCTGCGTTCGCGCTCCTTGGCGCGTCTGTAGCCTATGCTCCGCATGCGCATGCCCAGGACACAACTGCGGCGCTCGAAGCCCGCATTGCCCTGCTCGAAGCCGAACTGAACAGCCTGAAATCCGAGATTCGTACTGCCCGCAGCGAGCAGCAGACCCAGAACCGCACCCTCAACGACAACATCATCCGTATCGAGCAGCGCCCCCAGCCTGCCGCTATGGCCGAAGCCCCCCGTCCTGCTTCACAGCGCCCCGCTGACGGTCTGCGCGTCGGCGACCATACGATCCGGTTCGGCGGTTTCATCAAGGCCGATGTCAATGTCTCGCACTATGGCGATGGCGACATCCCCTCAGGCGATCTGGGCCGTGACTTCTACCTGCCCTCTTCCATTCCGGTTGGCGGAACATCCGAAGGCACCGCCACCGATTTCAGCGCCCGCCAGACCCGTTTCTGGCTGACATCCGATGGCGAGGTCGGCGGCCACAAGGTCGGTGCCCGTATCGAGATGGATTTTCAGGCCCTGCCCGGCAGCGGCGACCACCGCACCACCAATCCATCATCACCGGCCCTGCGCCGTGCCTTTGTCACCATCGACAACTGGCTGATCGGTCAGGAATGGTCGAACTTCCAGAACCTGAACGTCATCCCCGAAAGCGCCGACTATCTCGGCCCCAGCGAGGGCATGATCCTGTCGCGTCAGGTTCAGGTTCGCTATACGCGCGGCCCGCTGTCGCTATCGGTTGAAAACCCCGAAACCACCCTGACGCCGTTTGGGGGGGGTGCCCGCATCATTGCCGACGACAACGCCCTGCCCGACATCACGGCACGCTATGCGCATGTCCGGCCTTGGGGCGAACTGCAACTGGCCGGTCTGGTTCGTCAGCTCAAATATGAAAATCCGACCAGTGCCATTGATAGCTCGACCTATGGTTGGGGTCTGTCGGCCTCGGCCAAGTTCAAGCTGGGCGCATCCGACGATATCCGTCTGATGCTGACCGGCGGCGAAGGCATTGGCCGTTATGTCGGCCTGAATCTGGCCAATGACGGTGTGCTGGATGCGACCGGCGATATCGAAGCCATCGGGGTCTTGGCCGGTTATGCCGCCTATCGCCATGTATGGCAGGCAGGCTGGCGCTCCAGCCTCATTCTGTCCCATCAGGAAATTGATAACCCCGAAACACTGACGGGCCTTAGCGTCAGCCGCTCGGCCTCCAGCGCTCGCGCAAACCTGATCTGGACACCATTGACGGGCGTTGATGTCGGTGCCGAACTGATGTTCGGAACACGGGAACTCCAGAGCGGTCAAAGCGGTGACATGAACCGTCTCAGCCTGTTCGCCAAATACGGCTTTTAAGCCGAAATAATAAGTAAAAGTCATCGGGAGAAAACGCGTGTCAGAGATTGAAATCTATCCGGTCCCCAAAGACCTTGCCGCCAAGGCCCACATGGATTCCGCCGGTTATGAAGCGGCCCGAAAGGCGGCACGCGAAACCCCCGATGCCTATTGGTCGAACCTCGCCAAACGCCTCGACTGGATGACCTTCCCGACCAAGATCAAGGACGTCTCGTTCAACAAGGACGACTTCCGCATCAAATGGTTCGAGGATGGCGTGCTGAACGTCTCGGCCAACTGCATCGACCGCCACCTGCCTGCCCGCAAGGACGAGGTCGCCATCATCTGGGAAGGCGACGAGCCGACCCACAGCGAGCACGTCACCTATGGCCAACTTCATGACCGCGTCTCGCGTCTGTCCAATGTGCTGAAATCGAGCGGCGTCCAAAAGGGCGACCGCGTCACCATCTATATGCCGATGATCCCCGAAGCCGCCTATGCCATGCTGGCCTGCGCGCGCATCGGGGCCGTTCACTCGGTGATCTTTGGCGGCTTCTCGCCCGACAGCATCGCGGGCCGCATCGAAGACTGCCGCTCCACCTTTGTCATCACCGCCAATGAAGGCTGTCGCGGGGGCCGCAAGGTTCCCCTCAAGGCCAATGTCGACAAGGCGCTGGAAAAGGTATCGGTCAAGAACGTGCTGGTGCTGCGCCACACTGACACGCCCACCGCGATGGTGGATGGCCGCGACATCGACTGGCAGACCGCCGTTGATGCCGCCTCCCCCGACTGCCCGCCAGAGCCGATGAATGCCGAAGACCCTTTGTTCATCCTCTATACGTCCGGTTCGACGGGTAAGCCCAAGGGCGTGCTGCACACCACCGGCGGCTATCTGCTCTGGGCCTCTTGGACGCATGAAAACGTCTTTGATTATCGCCCGGGCGAGGTCTTCTGGTGCACGGCCGATGTGGGCTGGGTGACGGGCCACTCCTATGCGGTTTACGGCCCCCTCGCCAATGCGGCCACCACCCTGTTCTTCGAGGGCATCCCCAGCTATCCGACCGTGTCGCGCTTCTGGGATGTGGTGGACAAGCACAAGGTCAATATCTTCTACACGGCCCCCACCGCCATCCGCGCCCTGATGAAGGACGGCGACGATCCGGTGAAGTCCTCCAGCCGCCAGTCACTGCGCCTGCTCGGCACGGTCGGGGAACCGATCAACCCAGAGGCATGGCGCTGGTATCACGAGGTGGTTGGCAACGGAAAACTGCCCATCGTCGATACATGGTGGCAGACCGAAACCGGCGGCATCCTGATCTCGCCGCTACCGGGGGCGACCGACCTGAAACCGGGCTCGGCCACCAAGCCGCTGCCGGGGGTCGAGCTGGAAATCGTCGATGCCGAGGGACAGGTGCTGGATGGCGTGACCGAAGGCAATCTGTGCATCACCGACAGTTGGCCCGGCCAGATGCGCACCGTTTACGGCGATGATGCCCGCTTCTTCGAGACCTATTTCTCGACCTATAAGGGCAAGTATTTCACGGGTGACGGCTGTCGCCGCGATGCGGACGGCTATTACTGGATCACCGGCCGCGTCGATGACGTGATCAATGTGTCGGGCCACCGCATGGGCACCGCCGAGGTGGAAAGCGCGCTGGTGCTGCACCATGACGTGGCCGAGGCCGCCGTGGTCGGCTTCCCGCACGACATCAAGGGTCAGGGCATCTATGCCTATGTCACGCTGAACGCCGATGTGACGCCGTCCGAGGAACTGCGCAAAGCCCTGATCGCACAGGTCCGCAACGAGATCGGCCCCATCGCTGCTCCCGATGTGATCCAGTGGGCCCCCGGCCTGCCCAAGACCCGCTCGGGCAAGATCATGCGCCGCATCCTGCGCAAGATCGCCGAAAACGAGATCGGCGCTCTGGGCGATACCTCGACCCTCGCCGATCCCAGTGTGGTCGATGATCTGGTCAAGAACCGCGCCGCCGCAGCAAAGGCGGCTTAAAGCTCCCCCACCATCCTGTCCCCTCACAAGTTCAGGATAAACGGAGGCCCCGAACCATCGGTTCGGGGCTTTTCACTTTCAAGCTTGATACACACGGTTATGGTGATGCTTCTAGTGGAGAACAGACGCCATGATCTCGCGCCGCGCCTTCAGCCTGATATCCGGAGCAGCCGCCCTCGCTCCCACCGCGCTCTGGGCGCAAGAAAAGATGGATGGGAACGCGCTCAATAACAGCGCGAACCTGTACTTGCCCCAGTACCTGGAGCTCATCGAGAAATCCGAGGCCGGTGACCAAGCGGCACAAAGCTTCCTGTATCAGTTCGCGTCCCTTGTTGGCGACGAGGCTCGAGCCACCGCCTCTCCCCAGCGGCAATTTACAGTGCCGCAAGAGCTTGTTCTCACCTCTGAACCCGCCATTAATGCCATCGTCGAACGCGCCCGCGACACGCGCGTCGTGATCCTGAACGAGCATCACTGTATTTCACGCCATCGCAGTTTCACCCTTGAGGTTTTACGGGCGCTACGACCGTTGGGGTTCGATATTTTTGCTGCAGAAACCTTCATTGGAAAACCGCGCCAACATCACCCTGTCCTTGTCGAGGAATTGCGGCACAAAATGCCCTTCCTGCCTTTCTACGGCTATTACAGTCGCGATCCGGTCTATGCCGAGACGGTGCGTGAAGCCTTGGAGCTAGGCTATCGGCTGGCCGCCTATGAACAGGCTGAACATCAAAGCCTGCTTCCCGACAGTGCCAGCAGTGTGGACCAGATCAACGAGCGGGAAGAAGCGCAGGCCCGAAACTTCATCGACAATATTCTGACGCCCCACCCCGACAGCAAGATCATTGTCCTGTGCGGTCACTCCCACATTCTGGAAGCGCCACAGGGCGAACGGGAATGGTTTGCCTCAAGACTGAAGCGCTATACCGGTATCGACCCACTGACGGTCGAACAGTCGCTCAACTGGCCTGCCTTTGATCCAGCTAATGATCCTTCTCTCACGCGCACAGTGTTGGAGCGTCTGAAACCGGATCAGCCCGTCTGTGTCTTCGAACCCTCAGGTCAGGCATTCACCGCCGAATCCTATTCTGGCAAGGTCGATTTGTCCGTATTTCACCCGCGCAAACCGGCCGTGAACAACAGACCCGAATGGTGGGCTAATGATCCGAAGCGGCGGGCCGCTCCTGTCCGCTTTGCGGCCAGTTCCGACATCTGCCTGATACAGGCTGTCCGTTCGGTAGAAGGCATGGGCGTAGTCCCTTCCGACCATGCTCTGGTTCCCGCCGGTGACACCAGCACCACCTTATACTTACGCCCCGGCTATTATGTGATCCGTCGCGAGACCCGAAACGGATGGGACATTATTGGCGAACTCGAAGTACCCGAATAGCCGCACGTTTTGCTTAGCGCTCGACTTCTTTCCATTCGCCGGGGGCGAGGCCGTCCAGCGACCAGTTGCCGACGCTCCAGCGCACCAGACGCAAGCACGGCAGGTCCACCGCCGCCGCCATACGGCGTACCTGACGATTTCGGCCTTCGGAGATAGTGATCTTGATCCAGCAATCCGGCACGGATTTACGCACGCGGATCGGCGGCACACGCTCCCACAATTGCGGGTCGTCAATCATCTCGGCCTCGGCAGGGCGCGTCATGCCGTCCTTCAGCATCACGCCGCGACGTAGTTTCTCCAGCGCCTCTTCGGTCGCAATGCCCTCGACCTGCGCCAGATAGGTTTTCTTGGTCTTATAGCGCGGCTCGGTAATGCGCATCTGCAGCCGCCCGTCGTCGGTCAACAGCATCAGGCCTTCGCTGTCCCGATCCAGCCGCCCCGCCGGATAAACCTTCGGCACAGGGATATAGTTGGACAGGGTGCTCCGCTCGCTGCCTTCGGTTCCCTTGTCGGTAAACTGGCTCAGCACATCAAACGGCTTGTTAAACAGGATCAGGGTCATTCCCGCCTTGTAGCGCCAAGGCAGCGCGGCGTCACATCCCTAATAGCCTCGCCAAAAACAAAGGCTCCGAGCATTCGCCCGGAGCCTGTGTCATTCGATATTTACGCAGGATCAGTCCTGCTTGCCGCGCAGCATCTGCAACATGGCCGAGAAGTCCTTCTGGCCGTTGCCCATGTTGTTGAACAGCGCATAGAGGGCCTCGGCTTGGGCGGCGAGCGGGGTGGAGGCTCCGGCCTTGGCGGCGGCGTCCTGGGCCAGTTTCAGGTCTTTCAGCATCATGGCAGTGGCAAAGCCGCCTTCATAGTTGCGGTTGGACGGGGCGGTCGGCACGGGGCCGGGCCAGGGGTAATAGTTGCTCACGCTCCAGCACTGGCCTGACGATTTGGACGCGATTTCGAAGAAACGCTCGGGGTCGAGACCCAGCTTTTCGGCAAGGGCGATGGCCTCGCAGGTGCCGATCATCGAAATGCCCAGCAGCATGTTGTTGCAAATCTTGGCGGCCTGGCCTGCGCCATGATCGCCCGCGCGGATGGTGATGCGGCTCATCGGTTCAAGAGCGGCTTCAACCTTGGCGAACACACCCTCGTCACAGCCGACCATGAAGGCCAGCGTGCCTGCATCCGCCGCTGCCGTACCACCCGAAACGGGGGCGTCAGCAAAGGTAAAGCCTGCTTCGGTCGCCAGCGTCGCCACCTTGCGGGCGGTGTCCACGTCGATGGTCGAGCAATCCAGCAGCAGGGCAGATTTCGGCGCATGGACCAGAACCTGTTCGGCATAGACCGACATCACATGCGGGCCAGCGGGCAGCATGGTGATGACCACATCGGCCCCTGCGACAGCATCAGCCACCGACGCGACCGGCGTGCAGCCCGCCGCTTCGGCGCGCTTCAGAGCATCGGCGCTAAGGTCAAACGCCATCACCTTATGGCCCGCCTTGGCCTGATTGGCAGCCATGCCGCCGCCCATATTGCCAAGGCCGATAAATGCGATCTTGCTCATGGTTTCTTCCCTAGATTTGGCGTCGCTTGATTAAGCCAGCGGTGTCCATTTTTCGTTTTGGGGCAGAGGCGCGAACAGGGCCTCTATGCTGGCATCACTAACGCCCGAAACATCGGCAGGCTGCCAGTTGGGGGCATTGTCCTTGTCGATGATGACGGCGCGGACGCCTTCCTGGAAATCATGGCTGGAGACGATACGGCCCCCCAGCGCATACTCCATCGCCATATTGTCGGCGAAGGTTTTCATGCCTGCACCCAGACGGATCTGGCGCAAAGACACCTTCAGCGATTGCGGCGACTTGGTCTTCAGGATCGACAGCTGTTTCAGCGCCCATTCCGAACCGTCGGCTTCGAGCGCGGCGAAGATGTCCTCGACGCGATCAAAACCGAACAGGCGGTCGATGGCTTCGCGGTGGGCATTATGCGGAGCCTCACCTGCATCGCCAGACACACGATCGGCCACCGACTTCGGGTCCGAAGGATTGGACAGCAGATCGGCCTTCAGCGCCTCGACAGCATCGGACGCCACAAAGTGGGTGTGGATGCCCAGAGCGACCGTATCGGCCGCCTTCAAACGCGCACCCGTCAGGGCCAGCCACACGCCGGTCTGGCCCGGAAGGCGCGGCAAGAACCAGCCGCCGCCCACGTCGGGGAACAGACCGATACCCGTTTCCGGCATGGCATAGGTGGTGCGGTCCGTAGCAACGCGCACACAGGCGGGCTCGGAAATGCCGACGCCGCCGCCCATGACGATACCGTCCACGATGGCGGTGATCGGCTTGGCGTACTCGAACATCAGATGGTTCAACTGATACTCGGTATGGAAGAAGGCCTTGGCCTCGCTGCTATCGCCCGCGCCGCTATCGGCGATCATGCGGATGTCGCCACCGGCACAAAAACCACGCTCCCCCGCATGGTCGATCAGAACCGACGATACCGCCGCATCATCGCGCCAAGCCAGCAGGGCCTCGATCATCGTCTCGCACATGGCGCGGTTCAGCGCATGGATGGCCTTGGGGCGGTTCAACGTGATCCGGCCCACACCATTTTCAATGCGGGTGATGACTTCGGCTTCGCTCATTTGGACAGTTCCCGTGACACGATCACACGCATGATCTCGTTGGTGCCCTCGAGGATACGATGAACACGCAGATCACGCACGATGCGTTCCAGTGGATAGTCTTTCAAATAGCCATAACCGCCATGCAGTTGCAGGGCTTCATCGGCAATCTGGAAACCGGCATCGGTGGCAAAGCGCTTGGCCATGGCGCACCATTTGGTCTTCTCGGGATGCTGCGTATCAATCGCCCATGCCCCGCGACGTACCATCAGACGGGCAGCCTCCAGATCGGTTGCCATATCGGCCAGTTTGAACTGGGTGTTCTGGAACTCGCCAATCGCCTTACCAAACTGCTTACGGCCCGCAACGTATTCCTGTGCCGTTTCCAGCGCCAGACGTGCTCCGCCCAGAGAGCAGGCGGCGATGTTCAGACGCCCCCCGTCCAGACCCGCCATGGCATATTTGAAGCCATCGCCCTCAACGCCGATCAGGTTCTCGACCGGAACGCGGCAGTTGTCGAACACGACCTCTGCGGTGGGCTGGGCATGCCAGCCCATCTTCTTTTCATTCGCACCGAACGACAGGCCCGCTGTGCCGTTTTCAACGACAATGGCCGAGATACCCTTGGCCCCTTCACCACCGGTGCGAACCATCACGACGTAAACGTCCGATGCGCCAGCGCCCGAGATAAAGGCCTTGGAGCCATTCAGCACATAGTAGTCGCCATCGCGCACCGCTGTGGTGCGAAGGGCCGCCGCATCCGAGCCGGAACCCGGCTCGGTCAGGCAGTAGCTGGCGATCTTGTCCATCGACACCAGCGACGGGATAAAGCGTGCACGCAGCTCGGCACTGCCGAACTTGTCGACCATCCACGAGGCCATGTTGTGGATCGAGATGAAAGCCGCCGTCGCCACGTCACCGCGCGACAGCTCTTCAAAGATCACCGCCGCTTCCATGCGACCCAGGCCCATGCCGCCATGTTCTTCACCGACATAGATACCGGCAAAGCCCATTTCGGCAGCCAGCTTCAGCTGTTCGCGCGGGAAGTGTTTCTCTTCGTCCCACTTGGCCGAGTTCGGCAGCAGTTCCGCCTCGGCGAAGGCGCGGGCCGCATCCTCGATGGCCCGCTGGTCTTCGTTCAGTTGGAAGTCCATATCGCCGTCCTTAACCCATGGTCGGGATGACGAAGGACGAGTCCGTGTGCTCCAGCTCGCTGTCAGGGAAGCGGGCCGTCACGGTCTTGGTCTTGGTCCAGAAGCGGACGCCTTCCATGCCGTGCTGGTTGATGTCGCCAAAGGCCGAACGCTTCCAGCCACCGAAGGTGTGATAGGCGACCGGCACCGGAATCGGCACGTTGATGCCGACCATGCCGACGTTCACACGCGCCGCGAAATCGCGGGCGGCCCGGCCGTTCTGCGTAAAGATGGCGACGCCGTTGCCGTACTGGTGGTTCGACGGCAGGGCCAGCGCTTCTTCGAAGTTTGCGGCGCGCACGATCTGCAGAACCGGACCGAAGATTTCTTCCTTATAGGCCGTCATTTCCGGTGTGACGTGGTCGAACAGCGACGGGCCGATGAAGAAGCCCTTCTCGTGACCTTGCAGGCTGAACTCGCGGCCATCAACGACCAGTTCGGCACCTTCTTCGACGCCCTTATTGATCCAGCCGATCACGCGCTCTTTGTGCGCCTGGGTGACGACCGGACCATAGTGGGCGTCGTTGTCGGTAGACACGCCAACGCGCAGGTTCGGGATTTCCGAAACCAGTCGCTCGCGCAGTTCGTCTGCGGTGCGCTGGCCGACCGGCACCACGACCGGCAGCGCCATGCAGCGCTCGCCTGCTGAACCGAAGGCCGCACCGGTCAGGTCCTTGATGACCTGATCCATGTCGGCGTCCGGCAGGATGATGCCGTGGTTCTTGGCACCGCCCATGGCCTGAACGCGCTTATGGTTCTGGGCACCCTTTTGATAGACATAGTGGGCGATGTCGCTTGATCCAACGAAGCTGACAGCGTGAACCAGCGGGTGCTCCAGGATGGCATCCACAGCGACCTTGTCGCCATGCACCACGTTCAGCACACCGGCAGGGGCACCGGCTTCCATCATCAGTTCAGCCAGACGTACCGGCAGCGACGGATCGCGCTCCGACGGCTTGAGGATGAAGGTGTTACCCACGGCAATCGCCACGCCGAACATCCACATCGGGATCATGGCCGGGAAGTTGAACGGGGTGATACCCGCCACAACGCCCAGCGGCATACGCATGGAATAGACATCGATGCCCGGACCGGCACCGAACGTATATTCACCCTTCTGGGCGTGCGGGATACCGCAGGCGAACTCGATCACTTCCAGACCGCGCTGGATGTCGCCCTTGGAGTCGGCGATGACCTTGCCGTGTTCCTTGGACAGCAGGGCGGCCAGTTCGTCGATATTGGCTTCGACCAGACGCTTGAACTCGAACATCACGCGGGCGCGGCGCTGCGGATTGGTGGTGGACCAGCCCTCGAAAGCGGCCTGTGCCGCCTGAACGGCCTTGTCCATTTCCGAAACCGTGGCCAGTTGCACGCGGGCCTGAACCTCGCCGGTGTTCGGATCGAACACGTCGCCGAAATTACCCGATGCACCCGTAAAGCTGCTGCCGTTGATGAAGTGGTTGATGTCGCGCATAGCGTCCCGCCCTTCCTGATGTTTCCAGATGACCGGATGGTCCGGTTCGTTGCCCCAAGTCCTATCAATCCTGCTGCACTTGCCATAATGCAATAACGCAATACCTATGATGCAAATACGCAGGATACGGCTGAATGTTCGACTGGGATGATGCGCGTGTCTTTGCCGAAGCCGCCCGTTCGGGAACGCTGGGTCGCGCCAGTGACAGGCTGGGCATGGATGCCGCCACAGTCGGACGCCGCGTCGCACGATTGGAAACGGCGCTCAAGGCCACCCTTGTGGTGCGCGACCGTTCGGGCTTGCGCCTGACTGCGGCGGGATCGCAGTTTTTGAAATCCATCGAAGCGGCCGAACGCGCCCTGACGGAAGGCGAACAGGCCGTGCGCCCCGATACCGTCAGCGGCACCGTCAGAATCTCCGCCTCCGAGGGGTTCGGCACCGCCATTCTGGCCCCCGCCCTGCCTCGCCTTCTGCGCGAAGGGCGCGGTATCCGTATCGAACTGGCGGCCAACTCCGGCTTCCTGTCACCGTCCAGCCGCGAGGTCGATCTGGCCGTTACGCTCAGCCAGCTGGATGCCGCACGCCTCGTCGCCGCGCCCCTGACAGACTACCAACTGGCGCTCTATGCCCACCCCGACTATCTGGCCGCCCACGGTACGCCGCTCACCATCGCCGACCTGAACAGCCATGTGATGACAGGCTATGTCGAGGACCTCATCTATGCGCCGGAGTTGAACTATCTGGGCGAGGTGTCGTCGGGACTTCACGCGCAATTGGCGTCATCATCAATCCGCGCCCAGCAGGAGATTATCGGCTCGGGCGGTGCAATCGGTGTGCTGCCCTGTTTCATGGCCGACGGACTGGTCCGTATATTGCCGCAGGTGCTGCTGCAACGCCGCTTCTGGCTCAGCATCCACCACGACCTTGCCGACACCGCCCGCATCCGCACCGTCACCCGCTGGATCAAGGCGCTGTGCGAAGATCAAAGCCAGAGACTAACCCCCTTCTAATATCGTCATCCTCCGGCGAGCGAAGCGAGACCGGGGGACCCAGCGGCACCGGAGGTGATGTTGGCTTCATCCGCAGTGCCTGCAGTTTTCGCGCTTACGCGCGCCGCTGGGTCCTCCGGTCAAGCCGGAGGATGACGAAGGATTGAGAGCTGGTCGCCCCGATTAAATCGGGGCAGCTTCCCTATTGGTCGCCCTTAAATCGGCGCTCCGGGCGGCACCGCCTGTGCAACCTTCAGAACCTCCCACCCCTCAACAGGACCGCTGAGGATATTGCCCAGATAGGTGGCATGCGCCACTTCCAGACGATCTCCGCGATTGCGTTTCAACGCCTCGCCAAAGCGTTTACCGGCATCCAGTACCATCGCCTTGGCCGTTGGCGTCAAAGCGTGACCTTCGGCCAGTGTCGCAAGGTACGACACATAGCGGCTGCGGACCACGCGGCGCAGTTCAGCCTGACGCGGGGACAGACCGGCACTTCCCGCCAGTTCGGTTTGCAGGCGGTCCAGCACCTCGGTCAGGGACAACTGCCCAGCATCGCGGCGGCTCTGTTCGACCAACTGGTTCAGGCGCTCGGGAGCCAGCAGGGTCTCAAACACCACCTCGGAAGACGCCGAAGCCGCCGAGGCCGGATCAAACACCCCGCCCACGCGGCCCTCGAACAGCTCGATACCGAACTGGCGTTCATTATTGCCCGACTGCTCCGATGACAGAAGGTCCAGCAAATCGTCGCGGATATCCAGTTGCGCCGGTGCCAGAACGCCCATCAGTGCATCCAGCGCTGCCCGCTGGGTGGCCGCATCGACAGACAATGCCCGCTCATGTCCATCACCCTTGACCGCATAGCCATAGTCGAGCCCTGCAATCTGGCGGGCCACGGCGGTCGTCTGATAGCGGTGATAAAGATAGATCGGCACGATCACGCGGCGCAGGTCCGCCATCGGCGCACCGTCCGGCAGGTTGTTCAGACCAAAGCGCGACAGGGCGATACGGCGCACCTCCATCACATTGGCCAGTTCCGCCACCGGATCGGCACCGTTATCCCACATGGCCCCGTAAGGTTGCAGTGAACCCAGCGGGCGCGTGTCGCTGTCGGATACAAAGCGATAGCCCTTGGCCTGTGCTTCGGCGGCCCGCGCCGCACGACGCGCCACCGGATCAACGCCCTGCTGGTCGCCATACAACCAGTCCACGGTGAACAGATCCCAAGCGCCAACACCGGTCGTATAGGAGCCCGACACGTCCAGTTCGCCATCGCGGGCGATCACCCACGGAGCCGGATAGTCCATCACCGAAGCACGCCCCTCATAACGCGAGGCGGCAAAATTATGCGAAATGCCCAGCGCATGGCCGATCTCGTGCGCCGATAGTTGACGCAGGCGGTGATAGGCCAACTGGTCCGGATCATCGACAAGGCCGGTACCCGACTTGTCGGCCCCCAGCAGCCCTTCGAAAATCATCTTGTCCTGACGGTCGCGCAACGAGCCCAGTTGCACCACACCGCGCACAATCTCGCCGGTGCGCGGATCATTGACACTGGTGCCGGTGGACCAGCCGCGCGTCTCGCGGTGGACCCAGGCGATGATGTTGTAGCGGGCATCCATCGGATGCGCCCCTTCGGGCAGAACCTCGATACGGAAGGCGTCGATATAGCCCGCCTTGTCGAACGCCTCGGCCCACCAGTCACCGCCTTGAATCAGGGCCTGACGGATGGCCAGTGGGGCCGCGCGGTCCACATAAAAGACAATCGGTTTTTTAACGGCTGAGCGAGCGGCCGAAGGATCGGTCTTTTCCAGACGGAAACGGCGCGCCAGACGGCTAACCACCGGCGTATCCAGATCGGTGGCAAAATCGGTCACTGTGATCTGCGCCGAAGTGCCCGAACGCGGATCGTGCGGCACGCGGGTAAAGCCGTCATCGGGCAGGCGGATAAAGCTGTGGCGAATGGCCAACGACAATGAGCGGCCATCAGGGGCTACGCGGCCTATCGATCCGGCAGGCTCGTCCGAGGTAAAGGTCTGGACAGTCTGGAACTCGACATTGTCGGGGAAGACCAGCGTCTCGCCGGCTTCCAGATAGGACAGGGCGGGAGCGGGCTTATAGTTGCCTTGCCCCGCACGTTTCAGGCGCGAGACGACATTGACGGCGTCGCGCTCCAGAAAGCCCGACAGGTCCACACTGAGGCTGCCATCGGCGTGGCGCTCAACGACATCTCCGGACCAGACAATGGATGTGGCAAAACTGGCGGCGACCGCATTTTGTTCGTCGGCGCTGGCCCCTTCGGCGCGATAGCGATTGTTTTCGAAACGGGCATAGACCTTGTTGCCAACGACGCTAAAGGCGACGACCTGCGCCTGTCCCAGTGCCGAGCGGTCAAGGCCGGTGCCGTCCATGCCGATGCCCGCCGAAATACCCGGTTGGTACAGATAGCGACCGACAACACCCGAGGCGTCCGGCGCACCAAAACGGGCGCTGACCTTGCCGCGCGCCGCATCGGTGCGCACCGCAAACAGGCCGTCCTGCCAAGCCGCTGTGGCCACAGACGGCGTCTGCGCCATCGTTACCACAGGCATACCCGCCGCCAGCACCAGAGCCGCAGCCCCTGCCATCATCATCTTACGCATAAAAGCCCCTCACCATTCCCCCCGCCCCCTCAGACGAAGTCCCGAACCAGTCGTCATACAAGAAAAGGCCCGACGCAAGGGTCGGGCCTTTCCATTCAACCGCTATTTCAGCGCACGCCCACCGCCGAGGCGTCGGGACGGCGCGTATCGGCGGCCCCGTAGAAGCGATCCCCCTCGATCATGATCGACTGGGTCGAGCCCATCGTGTTGGAACCGCGCGTCCGGTGACCACGCTCGCGCAGAAGACGCTCCACATCCGGAGAGAAACCACCCTCCAGTTCCAGCGGTGCGCCGCCCCAGCCCTGATTGATGCGCGGACGCATGGCGGCCTCGGCCACGTTCAGATCATGGTCGATAACGTTGGACAGCAACTGCACCATGGTGGCGATGATATAGCCACCACCCGGTGTACCGGTGACCAGCCACGGCTTGTCGTCCTTGAACACGATCATCGGTGTGATGGTCGAACCCAGACGCTTGCCCGGAGCCGGAGAGTTCGGCTCGCCCTCGGTTCCCCACGAGAAGTTGTCGACGTGGTTGTTCAGCAGAATACCCGTTCCAACCGGCGCTACGTGCGCCCCATAAGAGTTGGACAGGGTATAGGTAACCGACACCGCATTGCCGAACTTGTCCGCCACCGAATAGTGGGTCGTGTCCTGGCTCTCATACGGATAGGGGTTGCCGTCCGGCACCTGATTGCCGTTCAGAACCTTGTCCAGCGCCACCAGCTTTACCCGCTCTTCGGCAAAGCCTTTGCTGGCTAGACCCTTGGCCGGTGTCGCCCAGTCAGGATCGCCACCGATCAGACGGCGGTCTGCATTGACCACCTTCATCACCTCGGAAATCAGGTGCAGGCTGTCGACACTGCCCCAGCCCATCTCGGCCAGATCGAAATGCTCCAGCATGTTCAGCGCCTGTGCGACGCTGACGCCCGAGGCCGTCGGCGGCATATAGGCGATGCGGTGGCCACGGTATGAACCCCAGATCGGCTCGGACACCACGGCGCGATAGCTGGCCATGTCTGCCATGGTCATGATGCCGCCGCGTGCCTGAACCCCGTCAACGATTTTTTGGGCCAGATCACCCTTATAGAAGGCATCGGCCCCGCCCGCCGCCAGTTCGCGCAGGCTTTGCGCCAGAAGCGGCTGCTTGAACATCTCACCCGGTTGGTAGGCACTGCCGTCAGCCTTCAGATAGGCCTCGGCTGCGCCCGGATCGAGGGCCAGAAAACGCGCCCGTCCACCCGTGGCGCTGGCCTCGCCATCGCTCAGCACATAGCCGTCCTCGGCCAGTTTGATGGCGGGCTGGATCAGGTCCGACCATGACAGGGAGGCAAAGCGGGTAAAGGCTTCATGGAAGCCCATCACCGTACCCGGTACCGCCACATTGCGCATATCGGACGGGTGCGAACGGTCGAACTTGCCGTCTGCGCCCAACAGGGTCTGGCCGGTCATGGCCGAAGGGGCCGTGCCGTAATAGTTGATGGCAATGTCCTGTGCCGGACGGTCGCTCGTGGCCGCCATATGGATGACCATATAGCCCGAGCCACCGATATTGCCCGCGCGCGGCAGGGTCACAGCCTCGGCAAAACCGACGGCCAGCGCCGCATCAACGGCATTGCCGCCCTTGGCCAGAATCTCGACCCCGACGCGGGTGGCCAGATCGGATTGGGACACCACCATGCCGTCACGACCGATGACCGGATTGTGGATCTGGCCATAGCTGACGATATCGCCGCCACTGCCCGCCGCTGGACGAACCGCCGCTTCCTGCGCCAAGGCAGGAGCCACCATCGGGCCAAAACCGAGCAGCGCCGCCGCCGAAACGGCCGCCCACAAATTCATTCGACGATGCATCGTCATCCCCCGCCTTCTCGCCAGCGCCACAGTACGGCCACTTTAAAGCATATAAACCGTCACTATTGCGCAACGGAGCCTCGAAAACGTCGAGGCCTTCAAAGCGATACCATTCCAAAAAATCCTTTAGAACAAGCATTTTTTAGAAATTGATCTTAAGTATCGTCGCTATTCGAACAATATTACGCCCCTATATGGTTGCCTAGTTGTCTTGGTGCTGCAACAACTGCGCGCAGTACAGCTTCTGGCAATACGACCCTTCCGGTTCTGTTTCCGCATAGGCTGGGGGCGCTTCGGACAGCCGGTCGCCAGATAAGAAAAATACAAGAGGGGAACTCTTCAAGATGTCTCAACGCAAACCGGCCACCCGTTCGGGTCGCAACTCTCTGCGCGCAGCCATGCTGGCCTCCAGCGCCCTGCTCGGCGTCGTCGCCGCCTCCTCGGCGACGGCCCAGTCCGTTGTCGACGAAGAACCCACCGCCGTTGACGAAATCGTCGTCGTCGGCTCGCAAATTCGCGGAGCCAAGGTCACGGCAGCCCTGCCGGTCACCGTCCTGAGCGAAGAAGACATCATCGCCGCCGCTCCGGTTTCGGGCGATGATCTGTTCCGCTCCATCCCGCAGATGGGCGACGTGACGTTCAACTCGGCCTACCAGCCGAACACCTCGAACTCGGCGCGTGGCGATACCGGTTCGGTCAACCTGCGCAGCCTCGGCATCGGCAATACCCTGGTGCTGCTGAACGGTCGCCGCGTCGTGGGCCACCCGACCTCGCAGGCCAACGAGCACCTCGTTCCGGTTCTGACCTACAACACCAACGCCATTCCGGTTTCGGGCCTGAAGCGCCTTGAAGTGCTGCGTGACGGTGCCGCCGCCATCTATGGTGCCGATGCCGTGGCCGGTGTGGTCAACACCGTCCTGCGCGATGACATGAACAACTGGACCGTCTCGGCCCAGCACGGCGGTGCCGAGGGCACCGGCATGCGCGAGACCAACCTGTCGCTGTATGGCGGCAAGGACCTGCTGGACGGTCGCGCCAATGTTTCGGTCTTCTTCAACTACGACCATCGTGACGAACTGAACACGCTGGATCAGGACTACACGTCCACCAACGACATCCGCCACCTCTTCGCAGGCACTGGCTTCGAGGGTGACAGCACTCTGGTCGGCACCTCGAACATTGCTCCGTGGGGCCGTTTCACCGTTCGCAACGCCAACGGTTCGGCTGGCCAAGCCTTTACCGTCCTTCCGAGCACGTCCCCGCTCTGCGCCACCCAGATCGGCGATGGTGTCTGCCTGCGTAACAACGGCACCCTGCCGACCGAGTATAACGCAGACACCGCAGCCATGGGCCTGTCGGTTATGCCGGAAGTGGATCGCTTCAACCTGTTCCTCACCGGTCGCTACCAGCTGACCGACAACATTGAAGCTTTCGGTGAACTGGGCGGTTACCACGCCAAGTCGCAAGCCTACCAAGAGCCGATCGCCTCGGCCTCGGCTGTGAACTTCATCATCCCGGGTTCGAACTATTATAATCCGATTGCTGGCAGCCCGGACATCACCATGACCGGCTACCGCTTCTCGGACCTTGGCCCGATCAGCGTCGCTGTAACCAACAAGCAGTTCCGCATCCTCGGCGGTCTGCGCGGTGACTGGAATGGCTGGGACTGGGAATCGGCCCTGCTGTATACCGAAGCCTCCGCCAAGGACGTGTCGGACAACATTTCGGCTACCAAGTTGCAAGAATGGGCCAGCAAGACCACGCCGGACGCCTACAACTTCTTCAACGGCGGTAACGCTGCCAACCCGCGCGTTGGCGATAGCACGCCATCGAGCCAAGCGGCCATCGATGGCATCCGCGTCGATCTGGTCCGTCGCACCAAGACCGAGCTGGCCCTGTGGGACTTCAAGATCTCGCGTCCGGACATCTATCAACTGCCGGCAGGTCCGGTGGGCGTGGCAGCGGGTATCGAGTTCCGCAAGGAAACCCAGCTGGATGACCGTGACGCCCGCATGGACGGCACCATCCGCTATCAGAATCTGGCAGGCGCCTGGTCTTCGGACCTGATCAACCAGAACGAAAACCCAGACACCTACGGTGAGCGCGAAGTCTTCTCGGCCTATGCCGAAATCGCCGCGCCGCTGGTCTCGCCTGACATGGGCGTGCCGCTGGTTCACAACCTTGAAATCCAGCTCGCTGGCCGCTTCGAGGAATATTCGGACTTCGGTTCGATCGCCAAACCAAAGATCGCAGCAGCGTGGGACATCGTCGATGGCTTCCGCGTTCGTGGTTCGTGGGCCCAAGGCTTCCGCGCACCGAACCTGGAGCAGATCAACGCGACCGTCATCACCCGTTCGAACCAAACCATCGACTGGACCTATTGCGCGGCTCTGGACGCCAATGGGGCCCTGACGGGTGGCCTGCGTAACTGCGGTGCTTCGACCGGCAACTTTGTGACCGCCGAATACATCAACGACTTCCGACAAGCGCATGCCCGCAAGTCGACGCCGGAACGTCGCTCCGGCAACCCGGACCTGGAGCCGGAAGAGTCGGAAACCCTGTCGTTCGGCGTGGTGTTCCAGCCGCGCTTCATTCCGGCTGAACTGGGTGACTTCACCATCACCGCCGACTGGTGGCAGGTTGAACAAACCGGCATGGTCGGTCTGTTCCGCGGCCAGAACGCTGTGACGCTGGACTACCTGCTGCGTCAACAGGGTTCCTACAACCCGAACGTGGTCCGTAAGGAAGTCACCGCTGCCGACGAACGCATCTTCGCGGGTTCGGGCTTCGCACCTGCCGGTGAAATCGACTACATCATGGATGCCTACACTAACCAGCAGCCGCAAACGGTTGAAGGTCTGGACCTGGGCGTCATGTGGAAGCTGCGCACCGACCGTTTCGGTGACTTCAGCGCCAACCTGAACGTCTCGCACCTGTTGAAATACTACCTCGACATGGCGCCGGATACCCAGTTGCTGGCCAATGCGGTTGCCGACGGCACTCTGGACTCGAACGTCTTCATCTCGGGTTCCATGGGCGACATGATCGCCGACATGGGCCGTCCGGAATGGAAGTGGTCGCTGTCCACCACCTGGCGCAAGGATGCATGGACCGTGGGTGCCTTCACCCAGTACATCTCGTCGCTGTATGACGACAGCGTCACCAATGCAGACGGCGATTACTGGACTGTCGACGACACCATCACCGGCAATCTTTACGCCGAGTATGCCTTCGACGGCTCCAAGTTCAGCCATGCTCTGACGGACACTTCAGTTCGTGTTGGCGTTCGTAACATCACCGACGAGCAGCCACCTCTGGCCAGCGGCGGTTATGTTGGCACGGTTTACCAGCCCTACGGCCGCTACTGGTACGCCAGCGTCCGTAAGACCTTCTAATCAGTCTTGAGACTATCGGGGCGGGAGGCGATGATCGCCTTCCGCCCTTTCTCTTTATCAGTACCTCAAGAGTAACGGAGCAGACTATGAACAAGGCTTCGCGTCGCCTGACCTCCATGCGTGCCATCACGGCCGCCGCATTCGGCATGGCCGCCCTCACCCTTTCCTCGGCCGCAGTCGCCGGTCCGCTTAGCGTCGAGCACCAGAGCGCCATTGTCTCGAGCGTCGAGAGCAATCAGGCCGCCATCGACCACGCTGCGCTGGAACTGTGGAAGTTCGCCGAGTTGGGCTATCAGGAACACCAGAGCGCGGCCCTGCTGGCCCAGCAACTGCGCGATGCGGGCTTTAATGTCGAAACCGGCATCGCCAACGAGCCGACCGCATTTCTGGCCAGCTTCAAGAATGGCGACGGCCCTGTCATCGCGGTTCTGGCCGAATATGACGCCCTGCCCGGTCTGTCGCAGACGATGAATCCCGTTCAGGAAAGCGCCGGCGGCCATGCCGGTCACGGCTGTGGCCACAACCTGTTCGGTGCGGCCTCGGTTCATTCCGCCATTGCCGTAAAAGCATGGATGCAGGCCAACAACATCAAGGGCGAGCTGCGCGTCTATGGCACGCCCGCCGAAGAAGGCGGCTCGGGCAAGGTCTATATGGTCCGTGACGGCCTGTTCGACGATGTCGATGTTAGCCTGCACTGGCACCCCGGCAATGTGAACTCGGCCCGTCAGGGCGACACCATGTCCAATGTCTCGGGCAAGTTCCGCTTCTATGGCACCTCGTCCCACGCGGCCGCAGCACCCGACAAGGGTCGCTCGGCGCTGGACGGCATCGAGGCCATGAACGCCATGGTCAACCTGATGCGCGAGCATGTGCCCGATCGCACCCGCATCCACTATGCCATCACCGACGGCGGCAAGGCCCCGAACGTGGTGCCCGCCTATGCCGAGGCCTATTACTATGTGCGCCACAACAATCCCGAGATTGTCCGTGACGTCCTAGAGCGCGTGAAGCTGGCGGCTGATGGTGCCGCGCTGGGCACCGGCACCCGTGTCGAGTTCGAGGCCATTGGCGGCGTCTATTCGATGCTGACCAACGAAACCCTGATGAACGTCATGGACCGCAATCTACGCAGCGTGGGCGGCATCGAATGGACGCCCGAGGAAATCGCGCTGGCCCGCGAGATCCAGAAGACCCTGCCGACCCAGCCGGACCTCGCTTCGGTCGGCCAGATCGAACCGGCGGTTCTGGGTGGCGACTTCGGCGGCTCTACGGATGTGTCGGACGTGTCGTGGGTGACGCCGACCGTTGGCCTGTCCACGGCCACCTTCGTCCCCGGCTCGGCTGGTCACAGCTGGCAGAATGTGGTGGCCGCAGGTTCCACCATCGGTCTGAAGGGCGCGCATCTGGCCACCAAGACCCTGGCCCTGACCACCGCCGAGCTGTTCCAGTCGCCGGAAGTCATTGCCGAGGCCACTGCCGAGTTCGAGCGCCGTCGTGGCCCGAACTTCCAGTACCGCGCCCTGCTGGGTGACCGTACACCGGCGCTGAACTATCGCGACTGATCCCGCGCTTTGGGGCAAAAAGAAGGGGCGGCACCTGATGGTGCCGCCCCTTTTTATTTAGACCAGAGCGATCAGGCCGAAGCCTTGGGCTCCTCCGGATCGGAAACCGGAACACCGGTGGCCGCTGTGATATCAGCCGCCGCCTGTTCTTGCGGTGTCACATCCTCGGCCGCAGCCTTGTCCTCTTCGGGCGTCAGCGGCACCGACGACGACGGGCCCGAGATCGGCTCGCCAACATCCTCGCGGTTCGGCGGGGTGCCGTCCTTGAGAAGCTGGTTGATCTCTTCACCCGACAGGGTCTCGTATTCCAGCAGGGCCTGCGACAGGGCTTCGTGATCCTTGGCCTTTTCGGTCAGGATACGACGTGCCTCGTCCCAGCCACCCATGACCAGAGCGCGCACTTCCTCGTCGATGAGCTGCGCAGTCTTTTCAGAGATATTCTGGGTGCGCGACACCGAGTGACCCAGGAAGACTTCTTCCTGGTTCTCGCCATAGGCCACCGTGCCCAGTTTCTCCGAATAGCCCCAGCGGGTGACCATGGCGCGTGCCATCTTGGTCGCCTGCTCGATATCCGACGAAGCCCCCGAGGTGATGTTTTCCTTGCCGAAGATCAGCTCCTCAGCAACACGACCGCCGGCCAGAATGGCGATCCGATCGACCATCTGCTGATAGCTCATGGAATAGCGGTCGCCTTCCGGCAGCTGCATCACCATGCCCAGTGCACGACCGCGCGGAACGATGGTCGCCTTGTGGACCGGATCGGTCTTCTTGACGTTGAGCGCGACGATGGCGTGACCGGCTTCGTGATAGGCGGTCAGACGCTTTTCTTCCTCGCTCATGGCCATGGACTTGCGTTCCGAACCCATCAGGACCTTGTCCTTGGCGTCTTCGAAATCACGCTGGGTGACCATCTTGCGATCCTTGCGCGCAGCGGTCAGGGCCGCTTCGTTAACAAGGTTGGCAAGGTCCGCACCCGAGAAGCCCGGCGTGCCGCGTGCGATCGTTTTCACGTTCACATCGGCCGACAGCGGCACATCCTTCATGTGGACGCGCAGGATGTGTTCGCGCCCCATGACATCGGGGTTCGGCACCGTGACCTGACGGTCAAAACGACCCGGACGCAGCAGAGCCGGGTCCAGAACGTCCGGACGGTTGGTCGCGGCGATCAGGATGATGTTTTCCGAGGCTTCAAAGCCGTCCATTTCAACCAGCAACTGGTTGAGGGTCTGCTCGCGCTCGTCATTGCCACCGCCGAGGCCTGCGCCACGGTGACGGCCCACGGCGTCGATTTCATCGATGAAGATGATGCAGGGGGCGTTTTTCTTGGCCTGTTCGAACATGTCGCGGACGCGCGAGGCACCCACACCGACGAACATTTCCACAAAATCCGAACCCGAGATCGAGAAGAAGGGCACGCCCGCTTCACCCGCCACGGCACGGGCCAGCAGCGTCTTACCGGTACCCGGAGGGCCAACCAGCAGAGCGCCCTTGGGAATCTTGCCGCCCAGACGCTGGAATTTCGACGGGTCCTTGAGGAAGTCGACGACTTCTTGCAGTTCTTCCTTGGCTTCATCGACGCCTGCGACATCGGCAAAGGTCTTGCGACCCTTATGCTCGGTCAGCAGCTTGGCCTTGGACTTGCCAAAGCCCATCGCGCCTTTGGAGCCGCCCTGCATGCGGTTCATGATGAACAGCCAGAAGGCGATGATCAGCACGACCGGCAGCAGAAGGCCCAGCACGCCCGACCACCACGGCGCCTTGGTGGACTTGGCGTCCACCAGAATGCCCGAGGCATTCATCTTGTCGATCAGTTCAGGATTGGGGAACGGCAGGACAGTCGTAAACTTGCTGTCGTTCTTATAGACGCCACTGACGGCTTCGCCGCGTACAGTGACCTCTTTGATTTCTTGCGCTTCAATAGCGGTCATCAACTGGGAATAGTTGATCTCGGCCGGACGCCCCGCAGCACCGGGCGCAACAGCCTTGGAGGCCAGCCCTCCGGTCTGGGACATGGTTGAGTACACCACGGCCATGATCAGTAGGATCCCGGCGCCGATGGCAATATTTCGCAGGTTCATGCGGTCCTCGGTTCCCCGGCATCGCCACAGGGCCATACCGGACAGCAGTCATTCACTTAGGAAAATAGGGCAGTCGGAACGGTTTCGCCATGCCACAGGTCAAACAGTGCGGCCTCCTGCGGCGTTTCGTCCGCACCGACAAGGCAGTTCACACGAAATCTGGGTCCCACCAGACACCGGACCTCGGCCACAATCCAAGCCGGAACATACTGATCTTGCTTGATATTATGGAAAACCGGCAGACTGGATCGTGCCGCAGGTGGCAGGCTTACCAGGTCACGACGATGTTTTTCATCCAGACGATTTAATCGTCCTTTTGCCGGCATAATCGCCCAGTCCGGCCCGCTGACACGCACCTCGAAACGCCCGTCCCAAACCGTCAGCCTGTTCGCGTGCAGGATTTGCGGCTCCAAGCCGTCGCGCTTCTGCTCTCCGGCCTCGCGCATCAGGGTCAGATCGTCGCCCTGCATTTCGATTCGCGTGCCGGACAAGACCGCCACGCCATCCTCGCCCGCAGCCAGTCGCGCTTTCAACTGCTCCAGCCGATAGCCTCGCGGCGGCACATCCCCGCCCGCGACGCACAACAGTGCCATGGCCAATATGCGATCGGGCGCATCCAGCATGGCCCGTCGTGAAAACCGCAAAACGCCCGCATGGGTTTCGGCCTCGGATGATGCCTGCCACACGAAGGGCGCGGCAATCTCAGGCCGGTCCAAAGGCAATACGCCCCCCAAAGCCGTGCGCGCTCGCACCCGACTATAGTGTTCGTCCTCATTGGCCGGATCATCGATCCAGTCCAGCCCCCGCTGCTGCAGATAATCGCGCAGAGTCTGGCGGCGTTCGTTCAACAAGGGCCGCAACAGGCTGATGCCCCGCCCCTGTGGCCAGACCGGCGAAGGCGACCATATTCGCAAGCGACCCACAGGAATACCCTCGGCCCGCATCCAGTGGTTTTCGGCCGCATCATCAGCCGTATGGCCCAGAACCAGTATCGTCGCCCCTGCCTCGCGGGCGGCATCGGCCAGTAATCCGTGTCGGGCCTGACGGGCGCGGGCCTGAACCCCCGATCCTGCCGCTGCATCCATCCAATTCAGGGCGCGCCACTCGGCCCCAAGACCTGTGGCCATGCGCCCTGCCTGCGCGGTCCAGTCCGCACTGGCAGGGTTGAGACGATGATCCACGGTCAGGGCCAGAACCGGACGATCTGCCGCCTTGGCCCATTCACAGACCAGCGCCAGAAGCGCGAGACTATCGCCGCCCCCCGATAAGCCAACGGCTACGGGAGCCTGCCTGCTTTGATCCTGCTTCCCATGATCCAGACAGGCTGAAAGCTGGCGGAATACCCGCGCCTTCAGCCCGTCCGTTTCGGATGGTGAGATCAGCTGCACTCCGCGCGGGTACGCATCTGGGTCGCGCGGGTCTTTTGCTGGGCCGTCGCCGTCTCGCCATAGCGGCGGGTAAAGTCGGTCAGGGTCGCGCAGGCCTGCGTCTTGCGGTCGGTCACCCGCAGAGCTTCGGCCAGTTTCAGCGTGGTCTCGGCCGCCCAAGGCGTGCGCGGCCAGCCATTCAGAGCCTGGGCATAGAAGCTGACAGCCCCTGCACTATCGCGCGAGGCCACATACATGTCGCCCAGACGGCTGAAGGCCTCGCGGGCCTGCGGCGTGTCCGGCCACGTTACCGTCACCGTCTCCAGAGCGCGCATACCGCGACGGGCATCGTCCCCGCTCAGGCGCATGGCTGCCTGAAGGTCGCCCGCCGCATTGCCGGTCGGCGAATGGGCTTCGATCGGCGCATTCAGTTCGGCCTCTTCTTCCATCTGTTTCAGACGGTTTTCCAGCGTACCGACGCGCGATGACAGTTCGCGATTATTGCGATTGGCCTCGTCCAGATCAAACGTCATGCGCTCGCTCTCGGCGTTCACACGACGGAAGGTCGCCTCGAGGTCCCCCAGACGACGATCCAGAATCTCGACCTGACCTTGCAGGACCACAACCTCGGGATCCGGCTCCACCAGCACGGGTTGTCCGGCGGCGTTGCGTTGGGTCAGGGCGCGTTCCAGACGGCGCACATTGCGGTCCAGTTGGTCCAGACGGCGCTTGTCCCACTGTACCGGCTCCAGCGGCTGTTGTTGCGCGATGGCAAAACCGCCGCCCAGCAAACACAGGCCTACAGCGGTGGCAACCGCCGAACGTTTAAGGCGAAAAGGCTTATTGTTCATGTCGTTGTTCGTTCCACCGTTTGCACGATCCCGCAAGTCAACCTTCAGTGTCCCAATCTGTCAGCGTCCCAGGCTTCAGTGCCCAAGACCCAGATAGATGATGGCGATGATGAAGAACGATATCACGATGGTGCAGAACACCCCCAGCACCATCGTCCGCCACAACGCACCCCATACACCCAGATTATAAGTGCCCTTCAATTGGGCAAAGATATGGACAGGCGCGATCGCCATACACAGGCCCGATACGATATTGCTCATCGACGGAAACACGGTGCGCAAAATCATCGCGACCATCAGCAACACAGCCATAAAGGTCAGCGAATAAAGAACAAACACCCCGTGGTCGTACAAGGTGTACTGGCGACGCCACAAAAAGATCAGCGCCATAAAAGGAATGGACAACGGCACCAGCAGGAAGGCGAACTTATAGGTCGTCTGCTGCAGCTTATAGAGCGCCAGATCGGGGTTTTTGAGCTTCTTTTCGACCGAGCCGCTCAGGCTGTGCGGTTTGTCCGCATCATCAAATTTCAGGTCTGCCACCTGCGCCTGCCAGCTACCGGCCTTCAAGCCATCCTTGCGGCCTTCACGGGCTTCGGTTTCGAGGGTCGCGACACGCTCCCGCGCCGTCTGCGCACGCATCGAGGCCGAGGCCATCTTGCCTGCCGCCACGCCCGCTGTCGCGCCATCTGTTGCCCCATCAATCGTCGCTTGCGCCTCGGTGACGGCTTTTTCGGCCTCGGCCAGAAGCTCTTTCTCGTGAGCGATCTGGTTCGGAAGATTGACCACCACATTGCTGGGCGGCGGCGCAAAGCTCAGCGCCATGAACATGACAAACAGCGTGCACAGGAACATGGCCAGCGGCGACACATAGCGTGTGCGCTTTCCCATGATCCATTCGCGCGTCAGCTTTCCGGGATTGCTGACCAGCAAAGGCAGGGTGCGCCAGAAACGGCCATCGAAATGCATGATGCCGTGCAGCAGTTCGTGGCCCAGATGGAACAGGGTGCGGTGGACGTGGATTTCCTGTCCGCAGTCGACGCAGAACTTACCCTGTGCGGGCGCCCCGCAATCGGGACAGACGCTGTGAGCGTCCGCATGATGACCGTCAGCCTGTCCTGTTGCCGATGCGCCTGTGGCCATCTGAAACTCCCCCCGAAAATTCGCCCCCTGTTTGTATCAGCCGAACCGCGATGAAAAGCCCAAAGAAAAAGGTGCCGCCCCGAAAGGCGACACCCTGTTCTTTTTTAGCTGTCGTAGCGATCGCTTAGCGCGGCGCGCCCGAAGCGATGGCGGTGCGGGCGTTACGGTTTTGCGCCCATGCCGATTCGTTCGAACCTTCTACGATCGGGCGCTCCTTGCCGAACGAGATAGTGTCGATACGGTTGGCCGGAATGCCGCGCGAGATCAGGAAGTTGCGAACCGACTCGGCACGACGTGCGCCCAGAGCCAGGTTGTACTCGCTAGTGCCGCGTTCGTCGGCATTGCCTTCGATACGGATGTTGACCGACGGATAGCGTTGCAGCCACTGCGCCTGAGCGCCCAGACGCATGCCCGCCTCGGCGTTCACTTCATACGAATCGAGGTCGAAATAGATGCGGTCACCGACATTGATGACGAAGTCCTGTTCCGAGCCAGCCACCGGACCGGTGTTGGCACCGCCGACCGGACCGGTCGGGGCAGTCGGATAGGTCGGGTTGGTCACAGCCGGCGGCGGGGTCGGCGTGGCCGTTTCAACCGGCGGTTTTGGCGTACAGGCGGCCATTGCAGCAGCGATTGCGCCGATGGTCGCCACCTTGATGATCGAAACCTTGGTCATGATCGACTCCGAGAGACAGGATCGCTTCGTGCGATCCAAGCTGAGCTTTAAAAAGTGAGTTTTAGCTACATCGCCTCACGCCTGCGTACCAGCGCTAGACACACTTGATAACGCAGGAGTGAAGCTATTGATCCGGAACGTTACAAGCCTATGAGGCTGCACAAGAATCCGGCCCCTGATTGACGCCCAGATTGGCCGGAGGCGCATCCAGCAGACCCGACCATGCAGGGCTGGAACCGCGCTCGGTATAACCGGCCTGTGCCACCACACGACCCGACAGATCCACCGTCCACAGACGGGTGTCACCGCCCGGGCTTTGACGGGCAAACATCACATAGCGACCGTTCGGTGCCCATGATGCGCCCTCTTCCAGATAGGAAGAAGACAAGGTGCGCTCGCCGGTGCCATCGGTGTTCATCACACCGGTATGGAAACGGCCGCCGGACTGTTTGGTAAAGGCAATCAGATCGCCGCGCGGCGACCATGCCGGTGCCGTATAGCTGCCGCCACCACGGCTGATCGGGCGCTGTCCCGAACCGTCAGAACGCATGGTGTAAAGACGTGCCGAGCCGGAACGGTCGGACGTAAACACAATCTGCGAGCCATCAGGGCTGAAGGACGGCGAGGTGTCGATGCCCGGATCGCTGGTCAGGCGCGAAAGCTGGCGCGTGCGCAGATTGATGACATAGACGTCGGTATTGCCGTTACGGATGATGGAGAAAGCCATCTTGGAACCGTCGTGCGAGAAGCGCGGGGCCAGAACCTGACCGTCGAACTCGCCGAGGCTCTCGCGACGGCCGGTCGCCAGATTGTACAGGTAGATACGGCTATAATCCTTGCCGAGCGCCACATAGGTGACTTCGTCCGGATTATGGGTCGAGAAGCGCGGCGACATGATCACCTCGTCGCCCTGCGTCAGGAAGACGGGGTTGAAACCGTCCTGATCCACAATCGTCAGACGGCTGCGGCGGTTGGTCTGGCTGCCGCTCTCGGCCACGAACAGCACGCGGCTGTCGAAATAGCCCGGCTCGCCGGTCAGGCGCTGATAGACCACATCCGAAATCTTGTGGGCCATCCGGCGCCATTGCTCGGCAGTGGCCGTGAACTGGTAGCTGACCAGTTGGCACTGGCGATAAGGATCATACAGGCGGAAGCCCACATCCACGCGGCCATCGGCACGCTGGGTAACGCCGCCATACAGGACAGCCTGTGCGCCGATCGAGGTCCATTGCGGATAGTTGGGCGCATTGGCCAAGGTCAGGCCGGTTTCGACAAAACTGCCCGGATTGAGCGGCGAGAAGAAGCCCGAGCGCTTCAGGTTGCCACTGATGACATCGGAAATCTGCGGGCCGTTAACGCCGGTGAACGGCACCACGGCAATCTGCAACGGCGTCAGGTCGGCCTGACTGATGATGATGTCTTCGGTCTGCGAGCGGTTGGAAACCTGCGCTGTCGCCACAGCCGGTGCCATTGCCGCAAGAACCGCCAAGCCTAGCCAAGTTTTGTTGCGCACCTTTGATCTCCAAGTCTGTCGGGAACGGTATAGTGCCCCCTGTTTATCCGTACTCTGATGCCGCGTCGTAAACGACCGTATCAACAGAAGTCTGATGTATTAAACGCGAACGGCAGGTCCTGTTCCTCGTAACCTGCCGGCATGTCGAACGGTACAGCCGCATTGATGGCGCTGACGACCCGTGCGGATGCTGGTGTGCCACGGCCTTGCACCTGTGGGGCACGCACCAGACGTCCACGCGCATCCAGACGCACAAGCACCCGAACAACCTCGCCTGCATCCACCAGATCACAGTTCAGCTGCGGACGCACCTGTGCGCCCAGTGCCTGAAGCGCGGGGCGGCCCACGGCCTGAGGCGCCGTGCCGCGACCTTGCTGGCCTGGGGCGGGACGCCCCGTATTGCCGGTCACGCGGCGCGGACCATTGACCAGATCGGCCAGATTGACGCCTTCCTCGCGCGGAGGCTGGCGGCTGGGGGCCGGATTGGTACGCGGCGGGGTCGGGTTCGGACGTGCGGGCGCAGGGTTGATGCGCGGCGGGGTCGGTTCCGCCTTCTTGGGCGGTGTCGGCGTGGGCGTCGGACGCGGTGCCGGTGTTGGCGTCGGCCGGGGCGGTGTGGGTGTCGGGCGCGGCGCAGGCGTTGGCGGTGTCGGACGCGGCGTCGGCGGTTTCGGCGCGGGTGGCGCAGGCGTCGGCGGTGCGGGCGTCGGCTCCGGGTCTGGTTCCGGCGGCGAGATCAGCGGGGCTGAGGAACCGTCCTCTGGGCTGTCTTCCGGTTGCGGATTATCGGCAGGGCCTGCCTCGATCACCATGTCGGAGACAATGCTGACCGGTACCGAATTGACCATCGGCACAGGCTCGATCTTGCGGCCCGTCAGGGTGACGAGAGCCAGCAGCGCCACACCGACGTGCAGCGCAACCGAACCTGCCAGTGCGGGGGATGGCTTACGCATCCGGCCTTAAGCTCCTGCCGCCTCGGCGGTGTCGGTGATCAGGTTCAGCTTGGTGAAACCCGACGATGACAGACGCGCCATTACACGCGCCACAGCCTGATAGGGGGCACGGCCATCGGCACGGATAAAGACGGACTTTTCGGCGGCGTTTTCGCCGCCTTCTTCGGCCACGCGCAGCGGCAGCTGTTCCCAGCTGACCTCGGCCTCGCCGACATAGATGCGTCCGTCTTCCTTGATGGAAACGGCCACCGGCTTTTCCTTGACCTCGACGGCGCTGGCCTCGGTCTTGGGCAGCTCGACTGGCACACCTACCGTAATCAGCGGTGCCGAAATCATGAAGATAATCAGCAGCACCAACATCACATCGACCAGCGGCGTGACGTTGATTTCGCTCAAGGGACGTTTGCGCGCACGGCGACGGCCACGACCGCCGCCCGATGCACCACCTGCACCCATGCCCATTAGTTACCCCGGCGCAGGTTCAGGTTGTCCGAAGGTGGCGGCGGCGGGGGCGGCGGAGCCGACGGCCCCGACAAACGACGCGCCAGCGCGGCCTGAAGATCGTCGGCAAACGCTTCCAGACGGCCGGTAAACTTGCCTGCCGTCACCGAAAACGCGTTGAACGCCATATAGGCCGGAATAGCCGCAGCCAGACCGATTGCCGTCGCAAACAGAGCCTCGGCAATGGCGGGGGCCACCGTGGTCAGATTGGTGTTACCGGCGGCGGCGATACGGTCAAAGGCATTCATGATGCCCCACACCGTGCCGAACAGGCCGATGAACGGCGAAGCGGTCGCCACCACCGACAAGACGCCCAGACCGTTCTCGATCTTCTGGCTCTCGCGCGAGATCACCGAATCCATCGCACGGTCCACGCGGTTGAGCAGGGCCTGACCTTGCGCATCGGTCATCTGTCCGCGCTGGCGGGCTTCTTTCCAGTCATGCAGGGTCAGTTGCAGCATGCGCGGCAAAGGCTCGACCGGATTGGGGCCAGCAGCAGCGGCAGCTTCTTCCAGCGAACGGCCGCTTTCCAGAAGTTGCTCGAATTCGTTGGCACGGCGGAACATCCGGCTAAAGCGCACAGCCTTGTCGATAATGACCGTCCACGACCAGATCGACGCCACAGCAAGGCCGATCATCACGGCCTTCACCACCCAGTCGGCAGCAAGGAACAGCTCGATAGGGTTCAACAACGAGGCGTCGACAGGGGCAGCCATTCAATGATCCTTGATCGTTTTGAATATTCACATCCTTGAGAACGCCATCCGATGGCGAATTCAAGGCAAGAACCGGCGTCTAACGGTCCTGATTGCCCCCGTCACCCCGTCTAGGGCTGACATAAGCGTTATCGGGTCGTTTTTTGACGGATTTCAGTTTTCCGCCGCTCCCGAAAGCCACGGCTCGACCTTTTGCATCAACAGTTTCGACGGTCTGCGCGGGCGACCATCCATGTGGATACAGGCGGCCACCACATCGGCCCAGCAGATCACCTCGCCATCGCGTTCGATCGTCTGCTTAATCAGCATCCGCACGCCCTTGACCACCTCGTAGCGGGTGCGAACAATCAAGGCGTCGTCGATCTTGGCGGGGCGGACATATTTGATGTTCAGCTCGCTAACGACAAAGGCCAGCGGATCTTCGCTTTCCAGCAAATCCGTATGGCCGATCCCCGCCGCCCGCAGGAAGTCCGAACGCCCCCGCTCGAAATAGCGCACATAGTTGGCGTGATAGACCACACCCGTGAAATCGGTGTCCTCGTAATAGACACGGATGGGCAGCAGATGGTCCGTACCGTCAAAACGGCCAGCGGTGGGAAGATCAGTCATAGGCCTGACTTCGCGCCTATCTCTCCGAGAGGCAACACTCCCGCATTGAAATTTTGAGTTACTTCTATCCAGCCAGACACTTCCGAGGGGATACCCAACAACGCAACATATTCTTCGCCAATTTTGATTAATGCGCGCGCGCACTCGAACGCGAGTTGGTCGGCTTCAATTAGTTCAAAAGGCCGAACTACATATCCGGACCAAGCACTCTCATCATCATTCAGCTCAATGTGCCTGCCTAATGATCCAGCAGTGATATGCGCTGCATTCGATGAGAATTTTTTTAAAGACTGCGTAAGGCCGATTATCACCTACCCATTTGGCAAAATCAGCCCATTTAATCAGCTGACCCGGCTGAGCTTCGCTCACTACCTTCGCTGCTTCGCGCCGGTCTTGGGGCCGAGCTTCAAGGATGTCTTTTACAACTTTGGCATGCCCTACTCGCCCTATGAACCAGTCTTGTCTCAAACGCTCGACAGCCTCGACCGGCTTCACACGCAGAGCTCCAAGGAATATTTCGGCTTCAGACAAACCTCTTGCGAGCGTTGTGGCATCGATAAGAAAATGCCGGTCGAGTAATATCTGAATTGCGTCTGATGAACACAACGAGCGTAAGACAACTGCGTGAGCTAATGGCGGAATCTCACCAGTATGTTCGGCCTCTCGACTGAAGGGCTCTCCAACGATTGCTAATCGTTGAAAACATTTATGGACATATCGAAAAAAGTACGTCCAAAGCAGCTCATTCTCGATTTCCCCATCCATTTATTATTTACCGAACAGGTCCTGTGCGGCGCTCGGCACCGGCGGCGGAGCCGACAGCCCCAGATGTTCATAGGCACGCGCACAGGCCATGCGCCCACGCGGGGTGCGCTGGATGAACCCCTGTTGCAACAGATAGGGCTCGATCACGTCCTCGACAGCATCGCGGGCTTCGGCGATGGCGGCGGCAAGGGTGTCCATGCCGACGGGACCACCGCCATAGTTTTCAATCAAAGCTTTCAGGAAGCGGCGGTCATTGCTGTCCAGTCCCGCCTCATCAACCTCTAGACGTGCCAGCGATTGTGCCGCCACCAAACGGTTGATGATCGGCTCGCCCAGCGCATCGGCAAAGTCGCGCACACGGCGCAGCAGACGCCCCGCAATACGCGGCGTGCCACGCGAACGGGCCGCAATTTCGTAGGCCCCATCGGCGTCGATCTCCGCACCCATTTTACGGGCCGTGCCGCGCACCACCATGGTCAGTTCTTCGGGCGTATAGAATTCCAGTCGCAGCGGAATCCCGAAACGGTCACGCAAGGGCGTGGCCAGCAGTCCTGCCCGAGTCGTGGCCCCCACCAGCGTAAAGGGTGCCAGATCGATCCGCACCGAACGCGCCGACGGGCCTTCGCCAATAATCAGGTCCAGCACATGGTCTTCCATGGCCGGATAGAGGATTTCCTCGACCTGCGGCGACATGCGGTGGATTTCGTCGATGAACAGCACATCGCGCGGTTCGAGATTGGTCAGGATGGCGGCCAGATCACCGGCCTTGGCGAGGATCGGACCGGAGGTGGCCCGAAAGCCAACGCCTAGTTCACGCGCCACGATCTGGGCCAGCGTTGTCTTGCCCAGCCCCGGAGGGCCGAACAACAGCACATGGTCCAGAGCCTCCTGCCGCTTGCGTGCCGCCTCGATAAAGATCGACAGATTGTCTTTGACCTTGGGCTGACCAACGAACTCGGAAAAGGTCTGCGGGCGCAAGGCGCGATCAAACGCCTCGCCCGCCGCCGCCTCTGCCGAAAGCAGGCGGTTCAAATCCTGATGGTCCGTCATTTGCCCAGTTCCTGAAGGGCGGCACGGATAATCGCCGACAGTCCGGCTTCCTCGCCCTTATCGGACAGAGCCTGCTCGACCGCACGACGCGCATTCATCTCGGCAATGCCCAGCCCCAACACCGCCGCCACAGCCTCGCCCGCTATAGATGGCACAGGCGCAGAAACGGCCGCCTCGGAATGGACGCCAACCGCCACAGGGCTGAACGTGC
>NZ_JAVXCU010000012.1:0-39808 GCF_036659295.1 Brevundimonas sp.
ATCCAATTCGTTGAAATGCTCCCAGGTCGCCCATTTGGGAACGAGGTTGGAGTTGGCCAGCAGAACACGCGGCGCATCGGCATGGGTGCGGAATACGCCGACAGGCTTGCCCGATTGCACCAGCAGCGTCTCGTCTGCTTCCAGCTTTTGCAGTTGCTCGACAATGGTGTCGAAGGCCTGCCAGTTGCGGGCGGCCTTGCCGATACCGCCATAGACAACGAGGTCCTCGGGGCGTTCGGCGACGTCCGGATCGAGATTGTTCATCAGCATGCGCATGGCGGCCTCGGCAGCCCATGTCTTGGCGGTCTTTTCCGGACCGCGCGGACTACGGATGACTCTGGTATTTGGCTGGGTGTTAGACGTGGGCATCGAATCCTCCATGCGACGTAGAACGCCGTCGTGTTGGGCTCAGTGTTATGTCTAGACATTATTGTGCGCAAGAGGCAGTTTCACCCCATGGATCATGAACCGCTTCATCGCCGCATCGCGGGGGATATCGAGCGCCGTATCGCTTCGGGCGAATGGCAGCCGGGTTATCGCATCCCGACCGAGGCGGAACTGATGGCCGAATATGGCTGTGCGCGGATGACGGTGTCGCGGGCCATTACCGATCTTGCCGCGCGGGCTTTGGTGGTGCGGCGCAGGCGGGCGGGAACCGTGGTGGCGCATCCACCGGTACATTCGTCGGCTCTGGTTTCCATTCCCGATATCCAGTCCGAGGTCGAGGGCAGGGGGCTGACCTATAGCCACCGTCTGATGGGGCGGATTGTGCGCCCTGCCTTGGCACAAGAGGATATGGGCTCACGCGTGATCGAGCTTGAAACCCTGCACCTTGCCGGTGATGTGCCGTTTGTATTCGAGCGCCGCCTGATCGCGCTGGATGTGGCTCCCGACGCCGAGAACGCTGATTTTACGGCCCAACCGCCGGGGGGGTGGCTGTTGGCCAATATGCCGTGGACCGAGGCCGAGCACAGGATTTCGGCTGTCGGAGCGGACCGCGAAACGGCGGCAGGGCTGGGTCTGGCCGATGGGGCACCGTGCTTGAGTTTAGAGCGCCGTACGTGGCGCGATGGTCAAGGCGTCACATGGGCCTCGCAGATTTTTCCGGGTGGAGCCTATGATCTGGTTGCCCGTTTTTCACCGACAAAGGGTTGAGCATGGTTGATGTGTCTGAAGCTTTAGGCTGGCGCTCGGTCGGTGATCTGGTCGGGCATTATCCTGACGCAACGGTGGCCCTGATCGGTGCGCCGTTGAACGAGCGGTCACTGACACCGGGTCGGTGTGATCTGGGGCCAAAGGCTCTGCGCGGTGTGCTGCCACGCCTGTCCACCTATGACGTAGAGACGGAGCTGGAACTGGACATTCGCGTGCACGATGCGGGCGATGTGGCGCTAAAGGCTGTCTCTCCTTTCGATGCCTTCGTGCCGGTGCGCGATGCGGTAGCGGCGCAAAGCCATCGCGCCCTGACCATTCTGGTCGGCGGCAATAATGCCATCACGCGGGCGGGGGTTCATGCGCTGGGACTAGAGCGAGCAGGGCTGCTGACGCTGGATGCCCATTTTGACCTGCGCGACACCGATCAGGGGCTGACCAATGGCAATCCGGTTCAGGCGCTGCTGGATGACGGTATGGACGGGACACGCATCAGTCAGGTGGGCTTGGCCCCGTTTGCCAATACGCGCCGCGCCCACGAAAAAGCCAAAGCGGCGGGCATCAGTGTTCGCACCGTGCGCGAGTGCCGCGAGCAGGGTCTGGTCGCTGTGGTACAGCAGGAGTTGGAGCGTCTGTCGGCCCTATGCGAGGTCATCTATGTCGATTTCGACATCGACGTGATCGACCGCAGCCAGTGGCCCACCAGTCCGGGCGCAAGGCCGGGGGGCGTGTCGGTGCATGACTTCTTTGATGCGACCCGCGCCATTGCCGCCCATTCCAAGGTGCGGGCCGTGGACCTGACCGAATATGACCCGTCGCTGGAAGTCGGTGATCTGGGATCGCTGACGGCGGGGCGCTGGTTCTGTGAAATCCTGAGTGGAGTGGCTGCGCGATGATCGAAGCGGACCTGTTACTGACCCACTGCCACGTCGCCACCATGGTCGAGGGCGATCAGCCCTATGGTGCCATTGAGGATGCGGCGATCCTGTTGAAGGACGGACGTATTACGTGGATCGGTGCGCGTACGGACCTGCCTGTTCATAAGGCTGTGGAAACCCATGATCTGGGCGGGCGATGGGTCACGCCGGGGCTGATCGATTGCCACACCCATCTGGTATTCGGCGGGGACCGCTCGGGCGAGTTCGAACAGCGTCTTGAAGGCGTGACCTATGAGGAAATTGCCCGTGCAGGGGGCGGTATTGTTTCCTCGGTTCGGGCCACCCGCGAGGAGAGCGAGGAGCAGCTTTATGCCTCGGCGCTCAAACGCTTGCAGGGTCTCAAATATACCGGCGTCACGACGGTCGAGATCAAGTCCGGCTATGGTCTGGATCGCGACAGCGAGCTGAAAATGTTGCGCGTTGCCCGTCGTATCGGGCGCGAGGCAGGGGTGCGGGTTCGTACCTCCTATCTGGGGCTTCACGCTGTACCGCCCGAATATAAGGCGGATCGTGCGACCTATGTGGATAAGGCTGTGGATGACATCCTGCCCGCCGCCCATGCCGAGGGTCTGGTCGATGCAGTCGATGCCTATTGCGAGCCGATTGCCTTTTCGACCCAAGAGGTCAGCCGTCTGTTCGACAAGGCCGAACAACTGGGTCTGCCGGTCAAGCTGCATGCGGACCAGTTGTCGGATGGCGGTGGTGCTGCTCTGGCCGCCCGTTATCACGCACTTTCCGCCGACCATATCGAACACACGACCGAGGCGGGCGTTAAAGCCATGGCCGAGGCGGGTGTCGTTGCTGTGCTTTTGCCGGGTGCATTTTTGATGCTGCGCGAAACGCAGGTTCCGCCTGTTGCCTTGCTGCGCCAGTACGGCGTTCGCATAGCGGTCGCCACGGACTGCAACCCCGGCACTTCGCCGGTTGCGTCCATGACCGCAGCCCTCAATCTGGCTTGCGTCCAGTTCCGCCTGACACCGGCAGAAGCCTTGGCGGGCGTCACCTGCGAAGCGGCTAGGGCGCTGGGCATACTGGATGACGTCGGCACAATAGAGGTGGGCAAGGTCGCCGATCTGGCCGTCTGGGATATCCGCAGGCCTGCCGAGCTTTGCTACTGGCTGGGCACTCCGTTGTTGCACGCGACCTATAAAGACGGTGTCTCGCGCGTCTGAGACACCGCTCGTGAATTTGCACCAATCGGCGCGGCTCTGAAAACGCCCCTTGAATAAGTGGACAAAAGTGTCCACTTAGCCCGCATGACACGCCCCCTGCGACAGGACGCCGCACATCGCCGCGAGAATTTGCTTCTGACAGCAGAGCGCGTCTTTGCCCGCGACGGTCTGGATGTGCCGCTGCACGTCATCGCAGAAGAGGCGGGGGTGGGGCGGGCGACCCTGTACCGGAATTTTGCCGATCGATCCGAACTGGCACTGGCGGTTTTTCTGAAACAGATCGACGAACTGGCCGAGCGGACCAAGGCGCAACTTGCCGATCCCGATGCCTTCGTCTGGTTTCTGGAGCAGATGACGGCGCTGATGTTGTCCAGTGCGGGCCTGTCCAGCGCCATACGCGATTTGAAGGATGAAGCCCTCGCACCCATCCGTCAGGGGCTGAAAAAGGCGGGCGCGGAGGCACTGGCCGTATCGCAGGCTGCGGGCCGTATTCGTGGTGATCTGACCGCAGAAGATATTCGCGTCATTGCACTGATGCTGGGCGCACCGGCACGGACGGTACAGGTTAATGATCGTGTGGCCCTAAGCCAGCGGTCGCTGGAACTGGTTCTGGACGCGGTCCGGCTGCGGGCTGCTGCCCAATGAGCCGTCGTCAATGGAACCTGCCTTGGGATGAATATCTGGCGACACTCAAGCCGCACGAGCGGCCGATGTTGCCTGGATCCCCAGCGACACCGGATCACACAATCTGGTGGCGGCTGGCCTACGGATTAGTCGGTGTTCTGGTGACGCTGACCGGCAGTTTGGGCAATGCGTCGGTGACGGCAAACCTGCCGCAACTGGCTGCCGCCTTGGGCGTGACCACGACCGAGGCTGCATGGCTGCCGGTCGTTTTCGTCATGACCAATGCCTGCATGAACCTGTTGCTGGTCAAGTTCCGTATGCAGTACGGATTGCGGCTTTTCACCGAAATCATCCTGATCGTGTTTCTGGCCACCACAGTGGCGCACCTGTTTTTGAATGATTTCGGATCGACCCTTGTGGTGCGCGGCATTGCCGGTATGGCGGCGGCAGGCATGTCGACCTTGGGTATTCTCTATATCCTTCAGGCCTTTCCGGCACAGCACCGCCTGAAGGGCATTATCATCGGTGTCGGCCTGTCCAGTCTGGCCATTCCGCTGGCGCGGCTGGGCGTGACGCACCTGCTGGATCTGGACCAGTGGCGGGCCTTTTACATGTTCGAACTGGGTCTGGTTATGGTGGCGCTGCCGGCAGTGTTCGCTTTGAAGATGCCGCCGTCGCAGCGCGTGCGCGTTTACGAGAAGCTGGATTTCGTCACCTTCGCCCTGTTTGCGCCGGGGGTTGCGCTGCTGACCGCTGTGCTGGGTCTGGGCCGTGTGGTCTGGTGGACCGAGGCGGCATGGATTGGATGGGCTCTGGTCGGGGCGATCGTGCTGCTGACGGGCGCAATATTGATCGAGTATAACCGCGCCAATCCGCTGATCGATATCAAATGGCTGGCAGGGCGCGATCTCGTGCGGCTGCTCCTCGCCATTCTTCTGGTACGCATTGTTTTGTCGGAACAGACGACAGGCGCGGTCGGCTTTTTGCAACAGATGGGTCTGGTGCCCCAACAGATTCAGGGACTGTTCCTTGTGATCCTGTTCGCCACCGGCGCGGGATCTTTAATCAGCGCCCTGACCCTGAACCCGACGAAGTTGTGGAAGCCCATTTCGATTGCTCTGGCCATGATTGCGTTCGGGGCATTTCTGGACAGCCATGCGACGGTTCTGACGCGGCCTGTGAACCTCTATTTCAGTCAGGCGCTTCTGGCTTTTGCAGCGGCCTTCTTTATCGGCCCGACGATGATTATCGGTTTCGGGCAGGTGCTTCAGACCGGCGGCAAGAGCGTCATCAGCTTTATTGTATTGTTCTCGATTGGCCAGAATGTTGGCGGGCTGATGGGATCGGCCCTTGTCGGAACCGTCCAGACCTTGCGCGAGAAATTCCATTCCAATCAGTTGGCCGAAGGCATCAGTATGGGCGATCCCGAGACGGTGCTGCGGTTGCAACAACTGGGCGGTGCCTATGCCCATGTGATCGAGGATCCGGCTCAGCGCCAGATCGCAGCCCTTGGCTTGCTACAGCAACAGGTCAGCCAGCAGGCTCAGGTTCTGGCCTATAATGATGTGTTCCTGTTGATTGCTATTGCCGCTGCCATCGGGGCCGTCTGGGTGGCTGTGAACCATTTGCGTCCCCGTATAGAGGCGCGCCGCGCCGCCAAACATGCTTCTGATGCTGCAGCGACTGCTGCGGCCAGTGCCGAATAACCGGACAAGACCATGACCGACACGCCCCCGACATCACCGGCTCCTTCATCCGACGCTCCACCTGCTGCGGCACCTGCCGCTGCGCCGCCGGTTCCTGCGCCATCCAACAGCCGCCGCGTGATGTGGGGTGTTGTTCTGGTGGCAATGGCGCTGGTCGGGGTTGGCTTGATCCTTCATGCGTGGCGTCTGCCGCCCTTCTCGGGCGGTCCGCAAACCACAGACAATGCCTATGTGCGCGGGCAGGTGACGATCATCAGCCCGCAGGTCAGCGGGTCTGTCACCTCGGTCAAAGTGCAGGACTTTCAGAGCGTGAAGCAGGGACAGTTGCTGGCGACCGTTGACGACCGCATCTATCGCCAGCGCCTGGAGCAGGCGCAGGCCGATCTGCATGCGGCGCAAGCCGCCTTGGCCAACTCGGCCCAAAGTCAGGCCTCTGCCCGTGGGTCGGTAGCCCAGACGCAGGCCTCTATTGCCGCAGCCCAGTCCGCAGTGACCAAGGCGCGCGCCGATGCCAATCGTGTGCAGACCCTGTTTCAGGGCGGCTGGGTGGCACAGGCTCAGGTCGATGTGGCGCAAAATGCCCTGCGGGCTTCCGAAGCCCGTCTGGCCGAGGCCCGCGCGACCGAAGAGGTTGCACGCACGGGTGTGACCTCGGCTGTTGTTGGCCGAGGCTCTCTGGAAGCCAGTGTAGAGAATGCCAGCGCCAAGGTGCGATTGGCCCAGATCGATCTGGACAATGCGCGCATTCTGGCACCGCGTGACGGTCGCCTTGGAGAGGTTACGGTACGTCAGGGGCAACTGGTTTCTGTCGGTACGCAGCTGATGGCACTGGTGCCGGACGTGATCTGGATCAACGCCAATATGAAGGAAACCCAGATGCGCGATGTGCGCGTGGGGCAACCTGTCGAGATCACGGTGGATGCACTGGGCGGACGGGTGCTGAAAGGCAAGGTGGAGCGTATCTCTCCAGCCACCGGCTCGGAGTTCAGCATTATTCGTCCCGATAATGCCACGGGCAATTTTACCAAGGTCGCCCAGCGTATTCCGGTTCGCATTACCGTCGATGCAGGTCAGGAAGGCATTGAACGCCTGTCGCCCGGCATGTCCGTCACCGCCCGCATTCAGGTGAAGAAGTAGGGGGCTAAGGTTCGGCTCTAGGGTTTGGCGCGATAGTTCGAGGGCTGGATGCCGTATTTCTTCAGCTTGTCGTAGAGGGTCTTGCGCGGGATTTGCAGCCGCTCCATGGCCTCGACGACATTGCCTCCGGTTTCATTCAGGGTGTCATTGAGGATGCTGGCCTCGAAACGGGCCACACGGTCGCCAAGGCTGCTGGGCTGGTCGGTATGGGGTGATGGCGCGGTTTCGAGACCCAGAGCGAACCGCTGGGCATAGTGGGCCAGTTCTCGGATGTTTCCGGGCCAGTCATGCTCCATCAGATGCGCCCTGACGGTGTCGGTTATCAGCGGCATTTCCCCCGCAGGGCGACTGGGGACGCGGGTCAACAGACTGGCAAACATCAGCGGGATGTCCTCGCGACGTTCCCGCATGGGCGGTACGCGCAAGCGCACGACATTGAGCCGGTAATAGAGATCTTCTCGCACCCGCCCGTCTGCCATGGCTTGCGCCAGATCATCGCTGGCCGAGGCCATGATGCGCAGGTCCACATGGCGCGGCTGATGGGCACCAATAGGGTGGATTTCGCGCTCCTCTAGAACCCGTAACAGTTTGACCTGCGCGGATAGGGGCATGGTCTCGACGGCATCCAGAAACAGCGAACCGTTATGGGCCCGCTCGACATGGCCGATCCGGTGGCGCGTCGCACCGGCAAAGGCCCCCATTTCATGGCCGAATAGTTCGCTTTCGATAAGGCCCTCGGGCAGAGCCCCGCAGTTCACAGCCACAAAGGGGTGGGGGCGCCGTCGTCCGCCACTGTGCAGCGCCCGCGCGACAGCTTCCTTACCCGTACCCGTTTCGCCTTCGATCAGCACATCCATGCGGGCATCGGCGATCTGGGCAATCGTGGCGCGCAGGTTGCGTATAGCCGGACTATTGCCCAGCAGGGGCAGTTCCATGCCCGCTTCGGACGCGAGCGCCGTCAGGCGACGATTGTCCAGAACCAGAGCCCGTTTATCGAGCGCGCGGTTCAGGCTGTCTTGCAGTCGCTCGAAGGCGAAGGGTTTGGTGACAAAGTCATAGGCCCCTTCGCGCATGGCAGAGACGGCATCGGTCACATCGCCATGGCCGGTAATCAGGATGACAGGCAGGGCCGGATCCAGGCTTTGAATCCGGCTGAGTACCTGCCGTCCGTCCAGACCGGGCATACGCAAATCGGTGACGATGATACCGGCATGGTCGGCACCGATCTCGGCCAGCGCCGTTTCGGCATTGGCGTAAACAGATACCGTCAGGCCCGCCAACTCCATGCGCTCTGCGAGGGCTATGCGGAAATCATCGTCATCTTCAATGAGCGTGACATGGGTCAGGCGGGTAAATCCGGTGGAAGGCTGGCTCATGGGATCAGGCACGCTTGAGGGTCATAGAGAAACAGGCACCGGTATTGGTGGGCACATGACTTAGCTCGCCGCCAAATCCGGCGATGATGTCGCGGCAGATGACCAGACCTAGCCCCAGCCCGTTCTCCTTGCTGGTGACAAAGGGCGTAAAGAGCTGCGAGGCGATGGCCGCGTCGATACCCGTGCCATTGTCGGCGATGCGTATCGTGACGTCATTGGCCGAGGTGCGGACCGACAGGCTGATGACCGGCTCTTCGATGTTGGTCAGGGCTTCGATGGCATTCTGCATCAGATTGACAATGACCTGTTCCAGCCGGAAGCGGTCCCCCAGAACGGTCACGCCTGCGGGAGTGTCGCGTTCAAACTGTACGCCCGCCTGTTTCAGTGTTCCGCCGAGTAACAGCAGGGCACCGTCGATGGCTTCGTTGATGTCGATGGGCTTGAGGCGGGGTTCGCTTTTACGCGAGAAGGACAGCAATTCGTGGGTGATGGCCCCGATGCGCGCGGTGAGACCTGCGATCCGTTCCAGCGCAGTGACAGCCTTGGGCGGCTGGCCCTGTTCAAGATAGGCCATCGCTGTTTCCGCCTGCGTGCGGATGGCGGCTACAGGCTGGTTTATTTCATGGGCCACACCGGCGGCGATCTGTCCTAACGCTGCAAGCTTGCTGGCTTGTACCAGTTCGTGGCGCAGAGCTTCGCGACTGGCCTCGGCGCGGATACGTTCCTCGATCTGGCTATTGAGCGCCAGATTGGCATCTCTTAGATCGCGTGTTCGCTCCTCGATCCGCTGCTCCAGTTCCAGCCTGTTGGCTTCTGTAGCCTTTTGGCGGGCAACCATTTGCTGGCGGCGGCGCAAGAAGAAGGCGGCGATGGCAAAGGCCAGGGTCAGGAACAGTCCGGCCAGGATACGCGCATTGGCCACGGCGGTTTCTATCATGCCGCGCGATGATATCAGCAGGTGCAGGGTCCAGCCGGGCGATGCCGTCGGGGCACTGGCATGGATCCATGTCTGATGGATGCCATCAACTGTGGCTTCAACCTGTCGGCTGCCGTTTGCCGGAGGGGTCGTGAAGGGAAGGGGGCTGAGGGCTTCCTTGCCGAGCGTCTGGTCCGCCAGCGTCAGTTGACGACTACGGGCATCCAGCGGGCGCAGAGTGCGAAAACGCCATTCGGGTTCGCTGGTAATCAGGACCACGCCACCGGGATCGACCACATAGGCGGGCTCTGCTGATTTACGCCATTCGCTTTCCAGAGAGTCGAACTCGACCTTTACGACGATGACGCCGAGGCTGCGGTTCTGCGCATCGACAACGCGGTGGGCCAGAAACATGCCGGGTTTGCCGGACACGGTGCCAAGGGCAAAAAACTCGGCATATCCCTGATCTAGGGCCCTGATAAAATAGGGGCGAAAGCCGTAATTGGCACCGACAAAACTGCCCGCCGTATTCCAGTTGCTCGAAGCCAGCGTCAGGCCATCGGCCGAGACCACATAGATGGCCGAGGAGCGGGTGCGCTCCGACAGGGTCTCCAGCCGTTTGTTGAGGCCGTTGGTCAGGCGGGTGTCACGGGTCTGCAAGGTGCGGATAACATCGGGGTCTGTCGCCATTGCGGGCGGCAGGGCGCGATACTTTTCCAGTTCGCTGCGGAGGACCGAGGCGTGCAGAGCCGCCGAGCTATCGGCGTGGCGTGCCAACTCGCTGCGTGTCTGGTCGCGGGCCAGTTCGCCCCATGCGAAGGCCCCTGCGGTCGTTATGACAAGCCAGCCGACCACGAGTGCGATCCAGGGGCGCAAGGGGCGAGGCAATGCTAAGCGGGGGGCGGGCCATGACATGGAGGCAATATGCGGAAAACCGCACAATATAGCCATCTATGTGTGTGAAATATTGCACAAATATGTCCGCGCATTGCGTTGATACTTAATAATATTATTTAAAATCAGATAGATATAAATATTGCCTCAAGGTTTTGTGGCGACATCGGGGCGAGACATACTGGTCTAAAGCGCGACCTAGATCGCGCCACCGAGGAAGCCCGCGAGTTATCGCACCAGGAGCATATCGTTTGATCCCCGTTGCATCTGATCAGGTCGTCGTACGTCGGCCGTTTTATCGCCATCTGTATTTTCAGGTTCTTATGGCCATCGCGCTGGGGGCCCTCATCGGCCATTTCTGGCCCGATCTGGGCGAGAGCCTGAAGCCGCTTGGTGATGGCTTCATCAAACTGGTGAAGATGGTCATTGCGCCGGTGATCTTCCTGACGATCGTCACGGGCATTGCCGGTATGCGCGATCTGGCCAGTGTGGGCCGTGTGGCAGCCAAGGCTTTCGCCTATTTCCTGTTCTTCTCGACGCTGGCCCTGATCATCGGCCTGATTACGGCCAACCTGATCCAGCCGGGGCGGGGTCTGAATATTGATCCGGCAACCCTGAATGCCGGTGCTGTGGCCCAGTATGCGCAAGCGGCGCATGACAGCACCATTACCGGCTTCCTGATGAACATCATTCCCGACACCCTGATCAGCGGTTTTGTGAAGGGTGACATCCTGCAGGTGCTGTTCGTGTCGATCCTGTTTGGTATCGCGCTGGCGCTGAGCGGAGACCACGGCAAGCCGGTTCTCAAACTGTTCGACAGCATCAGTATTGCCGTATTCAAGCTGGTGGCGATCCTGATGAAGGCCGCCCCCATCGGGGCTTTCGGGGCCTTTGCCTTTACGATCGGAGCCTACGGCATCCGTTCGATTGCCAATCTGGCGGCTCTGATTGGCACATTTTATCTGACCTCGGCCCTGTTTGTGGTGGTCATTCTGGGGCTGGTTGGCCTGTTTAACGGCTTCTCGATTTTCAAGCTGATCCGCTATCTGAAAGAAGAGCTGCTGCTGGTTCTGGGGACGTCGTCGTCCGAAGCGGCTCTGCCCAGCCTGATGCAGAAGATGGAAAAAGCCGGTGCCGAGAAGTCGGTCGTCGGTCTGGTGGTCCCGACCGGCTACACCTTCAATCTGGACGGCACCAACATCTATATGACGATGGCGGCGCTGTTTATCGCGCAGGCCCTGAACATCGACCTGAGCCTTGGCGAGCAGGTCGCCCTGTTGCTGGTCGCCATGCTGTCGTCCAAGGGCGCGGCGGGCATTACGGGCGCAGGCTTTATTACACTGGCAGCAACCCTGTCGGTGGTTCCGGCTGTGCCGGTGGCCGGTATGGCGCTGATCCTCGGCATTGACCGCTTTATGAGCGAGTGCCGCGCACTGACGAACTTCATCGGCAATGCGGTTGCGACCATCGTCGTTGCCCGCTGGGAAGGGCGTCTGGATCGCGATGCCCTGAACGCCGCACTGAACGGTCGACCGCAACCACTGGCGGCTCAGCCCGATCCGGCCGCTGGCCCCGGTGATGACCTGACACTGGCGAACGACTGATCGCCGCAATCGAAAACAAATGGACCGCCCGAAAACGGGTGGCGAGGGAAAAACAAATGAGAACACAATCGAAATTGGCCTTGCTGGCGACGACTGCTTCGGCGGTTCTGATGGCGGGTAGTGTCCATGCCCAGGATTCCGAAGCCGTCACCCAGGTCGACGAGATCGTCGTGGTCGGCACCAATATCCGTGGCGCACGCACCACGGCGGCCCTGCCGGTCGTGGTCGCTAACCGCGAGCAGATCGATGCTACGGGGGCGACGACGGGCGACGAGTTGATGCGGACTATCCCGCAGATGGGCGACGTCTTGTTTGACAGCGCCAACAACCCACAGACCTCGAACTCGGCGCGTGGCGATGTGAACTCGGTCAACCTGCGCTCCTTGGGCGTGGGCAACACCTTGATGCTGCTGAACGGGCGCCGTCTGGTCCACCATCCGACCAGTCAAGGCACGTCCGACACCGGCACTGTTCCGGTACTCAGCTATAACTCGAATGCTGTGCCGGTCTCGGGACTGGAACGCATGGAGGTCCTGCTGGACGGCGCGGCGGCCATCTATGGTGCCGATGCGGTGGCAGGCGTGGTCAATACGGTTCTGCGCGACAACATCGACGGCCTGACCCTCAGCACCCGTTACGGCGGTGCCGAAGGCACACAGATGCGCGACTTTGAAACCAATCTGTACGCAGGCAAGAATTTCGATCGCGGCAATGTCTCGCTGTTCGCCAGCTATGCCAACCGCACGGCCCTGTGGGCGCAGGATCAGGCGTTTACCCGTACAGACGATCTGCGCGATCTGTTCGCCGACTATCCGGACTTTGCCGGTGTCCAGTCACTGGACGGTCGCTCGTCGCACACGCCGTGGGCTCGTTTGTCGGTCGGCAGCCGGGCGGTGATCCGCTCGAACGGTGTGGCGGTGACCAATGCGGCAGGCGCCTTCCGCTTCCAGCCAACCGAGTTCGGGTGCGGCGTGAATGTGGGTGGCGATATCTGCATTGCCAGCGGCAACCACAATTTCAACAGCACCAACCGCGAGATGCGTTACGACACGCGTCAGGACACCACTGTGCGTCCGTCGGTTGAACGTCTGAACCTGTTCGCGACCGGCCACTATGCCTTTGACAACGGTGTCGAAGCCTTTGGTGAAATCGGTTTCTACAGCGCCCATAGCCGCGCGGTTCAGCCGCCGGTGGTGAACCTGAACCAGATCTGGATTCCGGCCAGCAACTATTACAACCCGTTTGGCGCGACCCGTTTTGCCGATGGGTCTGTGAACCCTAACCGTCTGCCGGGCCTGAGTGGCGTACCGGCTGGCGGGCTGCCGGTGCTGATGACCAATTACCGCTTTGTCGACACCGGCTTCCAGGTCGTGAAGGTCGACAACTATCAGGCCCGCCTGCTGGGTGGCCTGCGTGGTGAATGGCGCGGTTTCGACTGGGAAACGGCGATGGTCTATTCGGAAGCCGAAGCCAAGGACATCTCGCCCAACGTCAATATGACGGCGCTGCAAAAGCAGATGGCTCTATCGACGCCGGATGCCTACAATCCGTTTAGCGGCGGTTGCGTGACGACCACCAGCTATGGCGATTGTTCGCCCAGTTCGCAGGCTGCCATCGACGCCATTGTCTTTGACATGCGTCGCGTAACGCGCACGACCCTGACCATGGCCGACTTCAAGCTGTCGCGTGGCGATATCTATAATCTGCCGGGCGGTCCGGTGGGCATGGCCTTTGGTATCGAAGCCCGTCGCGAGACCCAGAAGGATGACCGCGACGAGAATGTGGACGGCACCTACACCTTCACCGACATGGTGACGGGTGAGACCAACCAGTCCAACGTCTCGGCGGTCAGCCCCAACCCCGATACCTCGGGCAGCCGCGAAGTGTTCTCGACCTATATCGAGTTCGCTGTACCGCTGGTGTCGCCGGAGATGAATATCCCGCTGGTCTATCAGTTGGATATGCAACTGGCCGGTCGTTACGAGCACTATTCGGACTTTGGTTCGGTGGCCAAGCCCAAGATCGCAGTCGCCTGGGATGTCGTGCCGGGTGTCCGTGTTCGCGGTTCCTATTCGGAAGGCTTCCGTGCCCCGAACCTGGAGCAGACCAATGCGACCCAGTATGGGCGTCTGGCCAGCGGTATCGATTATGTACGTTGTGAAGCCGATCTGCGTGCAGGTCGTATCACCAGCTTCGCCCAATGCTCACAGAATACCTCGGGCGCATCGCTGCTGGTCGCGGGTAATCCAGATCTGCAACCGGAAGAGAGCACCAACAGCTCCTACGGACTGGTTCTGCAACCGTCCTTCATTCCTGAACAATTCGGCCAGTTCACCTTTACGGTCGACCGCTGGAAGATCGAACAGGACAAGATCGTCGGCCTGTTGGGCACCCAGACGGCTCTGGCTCTGGACTATCTGAACCGTGTTGAAGGTGGGTCGAATAGCTTGGTCAACCGTCGCGACCCGACCGTAGAGGACGAGGCTCTGTTTGCGGGCACCGGTCTGACGGCTGTAGGCGAAGTGGTGTCGATCAATGACAGCTTCATCAACCTGCAACCCCAAACCGTCAGCGGTCTGGATATCGGCATCAACTGGTCGCTGCGTCGCACCCGTTTCGGCACCTTTACCGTCGATATCAATGCCAGCAAGCTGGATGAGTTCACCCGTGATCCGGGCGATATCGTCAATGCGCTGTTTGCCGCCCGTGAGGCTGGCATCATCAATGCGGGCACGACCTTGCCGGATTCTGCGCAACTGATCGGCCAGAACGGCCGTCCGGAATGGCGCATGAATGCCAGCCTGACATGGCGCAAGGGGCCGTGGCGTGCGGGCATGTCCAGCCAGTATGTGTCCGACTTTGAACAGCCGGGTTTGCTGAGCATTAACGACGAGCCTTGGCAGGTGGCCTCGCGCCAGACGGTCAATGCCTATGTGGACTATGAATTCCCGCATGAAACCCGTGTACGCTTTGGCGTGCGTGACCTGACCAATGAAGGTCCGCCGCTGGCCGACAATGGCTATCGCGGTTCGGTTCACAGCCCGTGGGGCCGTTACTGGTATGCCAGCGCGACCAAGTCGTTCTGATCGGCTTCAGGGAATAGAAGAATGAAACGTCTTTGGGTTTCTTCGGGCGGCGCTGTGGTCGGGGCTATGTCGCTTGTGGCTTTTGCGGCTGCGGCAGAACCGGCAGTGATGGAAACATCACCCGCCGGTACAGCCGCCGCGACCTGTCCGGATTTTCTTCCGGACGGGACGCGCTGCTGGAAAGGGCAGGGACCCAAGGGCGGTTATTACTGGACCGCCATTCCTTCCAACTGGAATGGCGTTCTGGTGGTTCATTCGCATGGTGGCCCGCGCACCGCACAGCCCAAGGCGGATGATCCTCTCGAAGATCTTGAACGGTTCTCCATGACCGTGCGCGAGGGGTATGCGTGGACCGGGTCCACCTATCGGCGGGGTGGCTATGGCGTGCGTATGGCCGCAGAGGACACCAATGATGTCCGTCAGGTGTTCTGGGATACGTTCGGTCGTCCGCGCCGCACAATGCTTCACGGGCAGTCATGGGGCGCAAATGTCGCTGCCAAGGCGGCAGAGCTTTATGCTCGTGATGCCGAGGGGCAGGTGGTCTGGGACGGTGTGGTCCTGAGCAGCGGCGTGCTTGCGGGCGGTACAGAGGCCTACAGGTTCCGCGCCGACCTCAGAGCTGTCTATCAGTATTACTGCCAGAACCATCCGGCGCAGAACGAAGCCCAATACCCGCTGTGGCAAGGCTTGCCCGAGGGTGTGCGTATGACGCGGGCACAACTGGCCGAGCGGGTGCAGACCTGTACCGGTGTCGGCTTGCCTCAAGAGAACCGCACACCGGACCAGCAGCAGCGTCTGGCCGATATCCTGAATGTGGTCGGCATTGGTGAGAAGCAACTGGTCGCGCATCTGGCATGGGGGACCTTCCTGTTTCAGGATTTGGTCCAGAAGCGTCTGGATGGGCTGAACCCGTTCGACAATACCGCAACCGTCTATAGCGGCTCGCATGATGATGCCGCCCTGAATGCAGGCGTTGAACGCTTTAGTGCCGATCCGATGGCTGTGGCGCGACTAAGCTATGATGCCGACCTGTCGGGCATGATCGTGGCGCCGACCGTGACCATTCACGGCAAGTATGATCCAACAGCCTTTGTCTGGCATCAGGCCGCCTATCGCGATCGTGTCGATGCTGCGGGACGCTCGGACCTGTTGGTGCAGACCTTTACCAATGAATCCGAACACAGCGCCCTTAGCGCACCACAATATGTAGCCGTCTTCGAAGCCTTGATGCTGTGGCTGGATCAAGGTTTGAAACCCGACCCGTCCGGCATTGCCGAACTGTGCGAGGTCGCTGATGCTCGCTATGCGAAGGGCTGCCATTTCGACACCGACTTCGTGCCGGTGAACCCGCTATCGGGCGCTGAGTAGAGATAGGGCGACTAGTCAGGGTCGTGCAACACCCTGTCCATGACCGAGGGTTTCGAGGTCGGTCAGGATGGGGCAGTCGGGGCGGTGGTCGCCTGCGCAGCAGTCGGCAAGGGTTTGCAGGGTGTCGGCCATTTGCTGAAGGTTGGCGATCTTCTGGCGCAGGTCGGCGATGTGCGCGCGAGCGAGGGTTTTCACATCGGCGCTCTGGCGGCTGCGGTCCTGCCACAGGGCCAGTAACTCGGTGATCTCGGCAACCGAAAAGCCGAGATCACGCGAGCGGCGGATAAAGCGCAGGACATGCACATCCTTGTCGGAATAGTCCCGATAGCCGGAAGCCGTGCGATCCGCAGGCGGGATCAGGTCCGTCTGTTCGTAGTAACGGATCATCTTGGCCGAGACGCCCGAAGCGCGGGCTGCATCACCGATATTCATGTCCTGCGTTCCTTCTTAACGGGCGTTTGCGGGCGGCTGCCAGCCTTTGAGGCGCAGGGCATTGCCCAGCACAAACACGGACGACAGCGCCATGGCACCGGCAGCAAACACCGGCGACAACAGGATGCCGAAGGCCGGATAAAGCACACCCGCTGCCACAGGGATCAGGGCCGTATTATAGGCAAAGGCCCAGAACAGGTTCTGCTTGATGTTGCGGAGGGTGCCTTGCGACAGGGCGATGGCATTGGGCACGCCTGTCAGACTGCCGGACATCAGAACCACATCGGCGGCCTCGATGGCGATATCGGTGCCGGTGCCGATGGCAATGCCGACATCGGCTTCGGCAAGGGCAGGGGCATCGTTGATGCCGTCACCGACAAAGGCCAGCTTGCCGTATTCGGCCTTGAGGGCTTTTACCTTCTCGACCTTACCCTCGGGCAGGACCTCGGCAACCACAAGGTCGATGCCCAACTGGCGGGCAATGGCCTCGGCGGTGTGGCGGTTGTCGCCGGTGATCATTGCCACCTTCAGACCCAGTTCGTGCATGGCGGCAATGGCGCGCGGCGTCGATTCCTTGATCGGATCGGCCACGGCGACAATGGCGGCCAGACGACCGTCAATGGCGGCATAGAGCGGCGACTTGCCCTCGCTGCCCAGACGCTCGGCCGTATTGGCAAAGGCGCTGACGTCCAGACCCAGTTGTTCCATATAGCGGTCGGCACCGACCTCGATGCGCTGGCCGTCGATCTCGGCTTTGACGCCAAAACCGGTAACGGATTCAAACTTGGCAATCGCGGGCAGGGTCAGTCCTTCGCCTTCGGCGGCATCGACAATGGCGCGGGCGATCGGGTGTTCGGACTTGGCCTCTACGGCAGCCACGCGGGCCAGAACGGTGTCGCGCTCAAACCCGTCGGCGACTTCCAGATCGGTTAGGGCGGGCTTGCCTTCGGTCAGTGTGCCGGTCTTGTCGACGGCGACGACCTTGGCGTCTTTCAGCAGCTGCAGCGCCTCGCCCTTGCGGAACAGCACGCCCATTTCGGCACCACGGCCAGTACCAACCATGATCGAGGTCGGCGTGGCCAGACCCATGGCACAGGGACAGGCGATGATCAGGACTGCCACGGCATTGATCAGGGCAAAGGTCAGGGCAGGCGACGGGCCGAACACCAGCCAGACAAGGAAGGTCAGCAGCGCGGCACCAATAACCGCAGGCACGAACCACATGGTGATGCGGTCGACCATGGCCTGAATGGGCAGTTTGGAGCCTTGGGCCTGTTCAACCATGCGGATGATCTGGGCCAGAACCGTCTGGCCGCCGACGGCGGTCGCACTAAAGGCCAGTGCGCCCTTCTGGTTGACGGTGCCGCCCACGACTTCGCTGCCGATGGTTTTGGCGACAGGGATAGGCTCGCCGGTGATCATGGATTCATCGACATAGCTGTCGCCCTCGACCACCTGCCCATCCACGGGCATGCGCTCGCCGGGGCGTACCTCGACGATGTCACCGGGCACGACCTCGGCAATGGCGACTTCCAGTGTCTGACCATCGCGGCGCACGCGGGCGGTCTTGGCTTGAAGGCCGACCAGACGCTTGATGGCTTCGGAAGTGCGGCCCTTGGCGCGCGCCTCCATATAGCGTCCTGCAAGGATCAGGGTGACGATGACGGCGGCGGCTTCGTAATAGACGTTCACCGTGCCACTGGGCAGCAGTTGCGGCGCAAAGGTCGCCACCAGCGAATACAGATAGGCCGCCATGGTGCCGACCGACACTAGCGAATTCATATCGGGGGCCAGACGCAACAGCGCCGGAATACCCTTTTGATAGAAACGCAGGCCCGGAATGAACAGCACCAGCGAAGTCAGGGCAAATTGAAGATACCAGCTGTTCTGCATGCCGATGGTGTTCATCACCAGATCATGCACGGCAGGGATCATGTGCGATCCCATCTCCACAGCAAAGACGGGCAGGGTCAGGATACCGGCAATCAAGGTGTCGCGTTTCAGCGTGGCCTGTTCGGCATCTTTCTTGGCGGCCTGAGCCTCGGCCTGATCACTGCCATTATCCACCAGACGGGCGGTATAGCCGGTTTTGGCGACGACCTTGATTAGGGTGTCGGCATCGACCGCGCCGCTGATGGTGGCACGTTCGGTGGCAAGGTTCACGGTGGCGGCGGTCACGCCGGAAACAGCTTTCAGAGCCCGTTCTACATTGCCGACACACGAAGCGCAGGTCATGCCTTCAATGGCCAGTTCGATGTTAGAGGCGGGAACGCTATAGCCAGCGGTTTCAACCGCCTTGACCAGAGCGGCACGGTCCACGCTGTCATCGGCGCGGATTTCAGCGCGCTCGGTGGCCAGATTGACGCTGACCTTCTCGACACCCGCGACCTTGTTCAGTTGCGCCTCGACGCGGCCAACGCACGAGGCGCAGGTCATGCCCTCGATAGGCAGGGTTATTGTCTCGAATGACGCGGGGCCGGTTTTTGCCGGGGTTTTCATAGCGCTTCCTCACAGCTTCTGTTCGATCTCGCAAGGAAGGTGGGGCTTCCCATCGTTGGAAGGTCAAGGGTGAAAACGACATATAATGTCTCTTGACCTTACCACCATGGGAAGCCCTATCCGGTGGTGGCCAGGAGGCAATGGAGTTGATTATGCAGTTTTCTATCGCACGTATGTCCTGTGGCGGATGCGTAAAGGCCATTACCGCAGCCATCGCCTCGATCGATGCAAACGCCAAGGTCGAAGCAGACACTGCGACCAAGCTGGTGACGGTCGAAACCTCGGCCAGCCGCGAAGATATTCTCAGCGCGCTGGATGCCGCAGGTTATCCCGCGACCTAGGATTTCAAGCGCAGCCGGTCTTCAAATGGGTGTGTGTGCTCCATGCCGCCTATGATGAAGACCGGTGCGCGGATTAGGACGGCGATGCCATCCGGTTGTCTGCCGTCTAGGATTTAATACGCGCGAAATGAGCTGATTCGGATGGGAGTGGCGAGCTCAGGGCGCAGTGGCAAGCTGACCGCATAGGTTTGCCCCAGCATGTCTAGTATGGCCTCTGTGCGGGCCTCGGCGGTCGAGTAATAGACCGAGCGGGACTGGCACCGTGTCTTGACCAGACCCGCTTGACGTATTGATCGGCTAAATCCGCTGACGATCCAGTATTATCGAGTTTCGATAGTTTTCTCAGCGTCTCATTTCTTCGACATGAATAAGAACCGAGGTATGCAAGCTTGAAAAACCATGCGCCCAAGGGCCATTGAGGCTCTCAAGCGCATGGTCAGACTCAGCGGCGGTTGTTTGTCGCGAGGTGGTTGCCGAAGAAGAGGCTGTTGATCAGCAGGCGCTCGGTCCCAAGCCAGTATTTGCGGTGGGCGGGATCGTCGGCGAACAGCACCACGGTGCCGGAACCTATCGGATTGACCTGTGCCCACACCGAACCGGCGGCCTGACGACGCAGCGCATCGGGCAGATAGCCGTTCACCTGTGGCTCGGCGTCGATACGCACCACATTGGCAAACGGATCGGCGACAGGCGTCAGGGTGATGGCGGTTTCCTTGTTCACGAACAGGTCGCGACGCGATAGGCCGAACGCCAGAGGGTGGGTGATGTCGGCATCCGCAGACAGGGCGTTACCCGCTGTGCGTTGTTCCCCTTGAACCGTACTGCGGTCGGCATAGTCGCGACGGTCATCGGCCTTGTCGTCCTTGGCTTCTTCGCGCTCGGCCTGAGGGGCCAGACCATTGGTTGCCGCCCATGTGGTGGCAGAGCCGAACACAACCAGTGAACCTCCACGACGGACCCATGCCTTGATGGCGTCGACAGCGGGTTGGCCAAGGCCGTCATAACGCCCGCCCGACAGGACGATGCTGTCATAATTGTCCAAGTCGATACGGCCCAGTTGCGAAGGATCCAGACGGGTGGTCGGATAGTGAAGGCGCTCGCTAAGGGCAAACCATGTCGAGCCGATTTCGGTGGCATTGACGCCTTCGCCGACCACCAGCGCAATGCGCGGCGCGCGCACCACCTTCACACTGTTGCTGCCCAGATCGACACCGGAAATGACCTGACCACTGCCAAGGCCATAGGCGGTGACGCCAGCTTCACGGGCGGCTTCGTCGACGGTCTGGCGTAGGGTGGCCGCATCGAGCGACTGGCCACTGGCTGTGATGACCAGAGAGCCACGCTCGAAGCGGGTTTCGCCATTGCCGGTGCGGCTTGTGAAGGGCTCGAAGGCCGTGCGGACGCGGACATCCTTTTGCAGCAAGGTCGCCAGAAGTCGGGGCGCATTCTGGTCGCGCCAGTCCACGGCATAGGCATAGGCCGTGTCAGGACCGCTGACCCCGCCTTGCGCCGCCGGAATAGCGGTCAGTGCTGTGCCGATAGCAGGGACGCGGCGCAGGCCGGTGCTGTTCAGATTATAAGCTAGCGCTATCGAATAGGAGGTGCTGCCGTAAACGCTGCCTTTGGTCGGCGGTGTCCGGTCGAAGATGGAGTGGATCAGTCGGAACTGAGGCTGGGCCGAGGGCACCACATAGGCCGAACCCGGCTCGAAGGTGCGTCCATCCTGCGTGATGCGCTCGTTCAACGGATAGACCTGAATGCGGTGAGCCTGCAGCAACTCCAATGTCTGGCGGGTCAGGCCGCTATTGGCGGGGTCACCGAATACGAAGGCCTGTGACGTGTGCCGACGACCCTGATCGACGGCAGAACGGAAGAAGTCGCGTTGGAAAGCGAGAAGTCCGGCACGCTCTGCCACGGCGCCGCGAATGGTCGCCAAGCCGACATTGGTCTGGTTGCGGATGGTAAAGGGGAAGGTGAGGGGGCCGTTTGACGTCTCCTGAACCAGCCCACGCGAGGAGGCCTGTTCGACCGTCACGCCGATGCCGCCGTGGAAGTCCGGATAGGTCGAGCCATAGACCGGCGAGAAGTTGTCGAAGACCTCGCGGGTGAAATACAGCGAGCCCAGATTATCCAGCGCCTGTGCGTGATACTTGGCCAGGGTCACGTTCCACTCATAGGCGGCGCGCGGCAGAAGCGGGCTCTCCATAGAGGCGGGCGATGGCTCGAAATAATAGGTGCTTTCGGCCCCCATCTCGTGGAAGTCGATCTGGAAGTTGGGCTTCCAACGGTGGAAGGCTTCCAGCTTGGCGCGGGTCTCGGTTTGGGTGATGGCCAGCCAGTCGCGGTTCAGGTCGGTGAAGTAGTGGTTGATGCGACCGGCAGGCCAGGCCTCGACATGTTCCTTGTCCTGCGGGTCAGAGGACGCAGGATTGCTTTTCCACGCATTGTGCCAGTTGGCGGCGCGGTCGCGACCATCTGGGTTCTGGGAAGGGTCGATGACGATGACGGCCTTGTCGAGCCATTCCAGCGTTTCAGGCGAGCGGCTAGCGGCCAGATAATACGCCGTCATCAGCATGGCCTCTCCACTGGAGGTCTCGTTGCCATGGACGCTGTAGAACAGGCCGACCACGACAGGTTGATCCGCCGTTATGGCTGGCCCGTTCGTATCGGCCACGCTGGCATGGACGCGCTGGATGTCGTCAATGCGCGACTGGTTGGAAGCCGAGGTGATTACCACCGACAAGAGCGGGCGGTGTTCGTAGGTGGAACCGATTGTCTCGACCGTTACCCGATCCGACAGGCGTTCCAGCTCTTTCAGATAGGCCACGATCTGGTCGTGGCGCGTATAGTGCGACCCGACCGGATAGCCGAGGAAGGCTTCGGGCGTCGGGATGGCCGGATCAAAATCCGCGGCGGTGGCTTGCGGAAAATAATAGCTGCTCTGGGCTGAAACCGTCGCCGGAGCTGCCAGTAAGGCAGCTCCGAACAGTACCGCTGCGGCGGCGCGTCTGGCGAAACGGGTCGTCGTTTTCACGTTCATAATATCCCCCGATAAAACGTTGATTAGAAGCTAGCGTCGAAACCGATGCGGAAATAGCGGCCGCGCAAATCGTATTGGCCAAAGTCATACGGCGCGCGCACACCGGGGAAGGAGGCGTCGTGCGGCGGGGCCTCGTCGAACAGGTTTTCGATCTTGGCGTACAGGCTGATCTTATCGGTGACAGCCCAACCCAGATAAGCGTCGAACTGGTTATAGGCATCTACGCTGGTTTGGCCCGCGATCACCGTGGCTTGGTCATAGCCGCTGGTATAGTACCAGGTCAGATTGGTGTTGAAGGCATTGCGCGACCAGCCCAGACGGGTGGTGGCCTTGTCGGCCGGAAGCGTGGCCCCGCGATTGGTACCGGCATAGTCCAGTATCGGGCCGCCGACAGTGTTCGGGCGTTTGTATTCCAGAACGTGCGTGTAGGCGCTGGAGGCTGAAAAATCGCCCCAGTTATCGGTGGACCAGCGGTGGCTGATATCCACATCGATACCCGATGTCTCGAGAGAGGTCAGGTTCTGGTAGCGGTTATAGACGGCCTGTAGCTTGCCACGGCTGTCGCGGATGACATCGGCAGGGTTGTTGGCCTGAACAACCGTGGTGATGTTGTTGGTACCGATCAGGTTGTCGAGCTTGATCTGGTACCAGTCCACGCTGATGACGGTTGAGCGGGTAGGGGTGAAAACAGCGCCGAAGTTCAGGGATTTGGTTTCTTCAGGCTGCAGGTCGGTATTGCCGACGGTAAAGAAGGTCGGGCTTTGGCGCGAGTTCGGCAGATCGGGATCATAGGGATCGATCACCGAACCATAGGAAATCATGGTCGAGGCCGAGTTTTCTGACAGTGACGGCGCGCGGAAACCGCGCGAGGCCGAAGCGCGTACCGCCAGCTTTTCGTGCAGCTTCCACCGCAGTCCGGCCTTGGGCGAGAAGGCTGAACCAAAATCGCTATACTCGTCGGCACGACCGGCGATCTGGAGTTCCAGATTGCTGAGAACCGGAATGTTGAACTCGGCAAAGGCGGCAAACACGTCGCGCTCGCCATCAACAGCGGCGATGGCGGGGCGGACTTGCAGACCGGCATCAATCTGCCACGGGTTGCGCGAGACAAGGCTCTCATTGCGGTATTCGATACCGGCGGCATATCCGACAGGGCCTGCAGGCAGGGTGAATAGTTCGCCGGTAATTTTGAAGTCCGCACCGTACAGGCGAGATTCCGCAGGGCGCACGGTGGACAGGCGGATGCCGTCCAGAACGGCCTGTGGCGTTGCACCCGGATTATGCAGGTTCAGGCTACCGTCGGCCAATGCCTGAGCCAGTGTCCAGCGGTTGGCAAAGCCACCCGAAACCTTTTCACGCTCGGTACTTCCCGAAGCATAGATGGCCGCTTCCCAGTCGAACTTCTCATGGCTGCCACGCAGACCGACGAGGGCACGATAGGACTCGGATTCATTGGTTTTCAGTGTGCGACCCAGATCAAAGAATGTGTATTCGATCGGCGTGGCCACGCCATAGGGATTGTAGGGGTTGTTAGCAGGCAGAAGGTTGGACACCGGCTCGGCCAGACCTGTCTGTGCATTCAGGGCAAAGCGGCCGCCTTCCAGAGTGAAGAAGGGGCTGGAGCCGAACAGGGATGCACCCTCGACATAGGAATACAGCACCTCGCCAAAGGCTTCGACCTGCGGGGTCAGGCGGGCCGTGACATGTCCATAGGCCTGATAGCGGTCAGTCGATGGGATCAGGGTGGTGTGCGGAGCCAGATTGATGGCGCAGGTATTGCCTTGCAGGCCGTCGATCGGGGCGCTGGCCGTCAGGACCATGCCTTCGGGGCATTGGCCCGCAGCGTTCAGGAACGGCACCGACTGGCCATTGACGAGGAAGCGTGCGCCCTTGGCGGACCAACCATTCCAGCGTCCGCCGGGAAGGTCGGAATAGATGCCCGACTTGGTCAGGTCGCGCTCGTCCTGATCCAGTCGCTCGCGCGTATAGGCTTCGAGCGATACAAGAATATTGAAGCCGTCATCGTCGAGATTGCCATAGCCACCCACCAGTTTGGCGGTCGTGGTTTCAAGGCCGCCCTGATCGGCGACGCCATAGCTAGCTCCGAATTCGAGGCCCTGGAAGTTCTGGCGGGTGATGATGTTGGTCACGCCTGCAACGGCGTCGGAACCGTAAACGGCCGAGGCTCCATCCTTGAGAACCTCTAAACGTTGTACGGCCACCATGGGCAGCGCGTTCAGGTTGACGAAGGTGTCCGAAAGCCCGCCACCCGGAAACCCGTAATTGGCCACCCGACGCCCGTTCAGCAGGACAAGGGTGTTCTTTTGTGACAGGCCGCGCAGGCCGATACCCGCCGCGCCCGATGACCAGCCGCTGTTCTGTGTCTCGTTGGAGCCATTACCGGTATTAGCAGAGATCGAGCGCAACAGATCCGAGGTTGTGGACTTGCCGGAAGTTCTGATTTCTTCGCGGCTAATGGTCTGTACGGGGTTGAAACCCTCGGTATTGGCGCTGCGGATATTGGAGCCGGTGACAACGACATCGGCGACAGAGGTCGGCTGCTGCTGGTCATCTATGACTGCGCCATTGACCGGAGCGGGTGTATCTGATGCGGCAAAAACAAGCGTCGGGGCGCTTGCGGATACAAGAATGGCCAAGGCCGCACTGGTCGTTCGGATCATGAAAAGGCACCGCAGGGAGGGAGGAAAAGCGGCACGTTTAAGGCATAGGTAACGACGGGATTTAAATGTAGTTTTTCTGTCCGGATCGAGAGTTTCTGTGCGGTGAGGTGCAGGATCGTCGGGCTGGAGCCCGACGATCCTGCTTGGAACTTAGAAGCGGGTGGTGATGAAGACCGAGGTGTAGAACAGGTCTTCGTTGCTGCCGGTTTCCTTGAGGAAGTCACCGGCCTTGACGTGGTTGATCAGGAAGCCTGCCGACACGTGGGGATTGAAGGTGTAATCAAAACGCGTGGTGGTGCGTAGGCCCACATCGCGCGACTGGCCTTCATAGGCCCCGCGCATCAGGGCGGGGGCGAGGCTGTAAACGCCATCGTCCTTGGACAGACGCTGCAAGACGGTGACGCCGACATTGGCCGAGAGTTTCGGCATCGGGTTCACATTCAGATTCACGCCAGCCTGCATCATGTTCGAATAGCCGAACTCGGGCGTGAAGCTCTGGCCACGACCCCACAGGGGATCGAAGGTCTGGGAGGTGTTGTCGTTGGGGTCTTTGTCACCCGAGCCGAACTCGAAACGGGTGCCCAGACGCGGGTTCCATGCGCCTTTAAGCTGATAGGTGGCTTCGGCACCGAGGAACCATGCCTCGACATCCTTGCCATTGAAGGTTTCGCCGCCTTGCAGCATGGCTTCGACATCATAGGTCAGCGCGTCTTTGCGGGCACCAACGCGAACCGAGAAGGTGTCACGATCGCCTGCGAAGTCAGGCACGCGGGCGGTGTCCTGCTCTGTGCGCAGATAAAGGAACTCGACTTCGCCTTGCCCTGCAAAGCCGTCGATACGGCGGGCGGCATGGGCAGAGTAGAATTTGAAACCGTCATTGGTTTCGTTGTTCCACTCGCCCGGGATGTCGCTGACAGTCTTGCCGGCCATTGCGCCATAACGCCAGTCGCCATTGGTGGCCTGAACGCGCAGCGCATCATAGGCGCGGCGAGTATTGGGTCCGTTGCGCGGATCGAACAGACGACCCTTGCCGATCAGGATTTCCTGACGGCCACCGCGTACGAACACGGTGCCGTTGTCGCCAAAGGTGGTGCTGGCCTCGACAAACAGTTGGTGGCCTTCGATGTTGTTGTGATCGACCGGATTACGGGTCGGAACATGATCGCCATTGGTGCCGGTGGCCTGAAGCTCGCCGAAAACACGCAGGTTCGGCGTGATGTTCAGATCACCCCACAGGCGCAGGCGGTGTTGCAGGTCAAATCCGTCATCCTCGGTACCGCGACCAAAGTTCAGATGCTCGCGCGTTTCGGTGCGGATACGGGCCTCGCCGCCAAGCGTCAGATAGGCCTGATCGCCAAGGGGGATGTATTTCAGCTTGGCCCACATGGAGTCCCGCAGCGCCGGATCGGCCAGATGCGAGAAGTCGTCATCATAGGACATGGGGGCAAAAACAGGGGCCGCCGTTTGGGCATTGGCCATGGGGGCAATGGCGCAGGCAGCCAGCAGGGCAAGGGCGCAGCTCGAGCCGCGCCACGAGAAGGTGGACGTCATTACGGGGTTTCCTCGGGTATGCTTTTTTTTGTGGGACGAAGGCCGTTCTCCCCGAAGACGCAGTCACGCCTTCGGGGAGAGCCGTTTCGTCAGTTTGCCTTGATGGCAGGGGCGTCAGGTTCAACCGCAGGGTTGTCGCGCGTTTCCGGTGTGCGCAGGACGGCGACCAGTGCCGGGATCGACATGACAGTGGCATAGATGGCCACAGCCAGACCGCTACCGGTGACTTTCAGTAGGATGGCACCAAGGATCGGGGCGATCGAACCACCGGCCACCGAGGCCAGCTGATAGCTGGTCGACAGGGCGGTGAAGCGGATGCGGGTCGGGAACAGCTCGGCCATGAAGGCGGCCATGGCACCCAGAATGACGCCGTGCGAAGCTAGGCACAGGATCACGAACAGCTGAAGCTCGGCGGGAGAGGTCTCGCCCGGTTTGAGGGTGAACAGGGCAAAGCTGCTGATCGCCGACAGAACCAGACCGGTGAGCAGGACCGGACGACGGCCAAACTTGTCAGCGGTGGCAGCGGCGGCCAGCACCACGGCAACCTCGATCAGCGAGGCCCAGAGGATTGCTGTCATCACCGGACCACGGGCAAAGCCGAGATAGGTGGTGGCCATCAGAACCAGGAAGGTGCTGAAGATATAGAGGAAGGTGTTTTCCGAAGCCTTCAGGAAGAAGGCGGTCAGCATCCGGCGCCAGTGGGTGACGAAGGATTCCTTCAGCGGTGCGTGCTCGACATGCTCGCGCTTGGATTTGATAGCGATGAACTCGGGCGATTCCTCGACCTTGCGACGGGTCCAGAAGCCAAGGAAGACTAGCAGGGCCGACAGGAAGAACGGAATACGCCATGCCCATTCCAGGAAACCTTCATCGCCATAGATGCGCTGGACAACGAGGATCACCATGGCGGCCAGCACGTTGGCGAGCGGACCGGCAAACATGGTGAAGCTGGTCCAGAACGCGCGCTGGTGCGACGGCATTGATTCCGAAATGATCAGGATTGCGCCTGTGGCTTCACCACCGACAGCAATACCCTGCACGATACGCAGGACCAGAAGCAGGATCGGAGCCAGAATGCCGATCGTCTCGTAGGTCGGCAGCAGGCCTACGGCAAAGGTGCCGAAGCCCATCATCAGCAGGCTGACGACCAGAACATGCTTGCGGCCGATCTTGTCGCCCAGAATACCAAAGATAATGCCGCCCAGAGGACGCGCCAGAAAACCGGCGGCAAAGGTACCCAGAGCCAGAAGGGTGGCCATGAACGGGTCAGCCGTGTTGTAGAACAGCTTGTCGAAGACCAGCACCGCACACATGGCGAATGCGAAAAAGTCGTACCATTCAAGCGTGGTGCCGACGGTACTCGCCACCATGAGATTTACGCGTTTGTTCATTTTTTCTCCCCCGTCCGGCTCTACGCCGCACAGAATCTTTGGGCATTTATATTATTGATTTTAGAGACTTAAGGCCTCTTTTTGCCCTGGTTGTTTATTTTAAAGTGCCAGAACCAGACGGCTGCCTTTCTTGGCGCGTGAACAGCAGGACATTAGTCGATCACTGGTGGCGTGCTCGGCCGCAGACATGGCTTTGTCACGGTGATCTGCCTCGCCATCCAGAACCCTGACCTCGCAACTGCCACACAAGCCTTCGCGGCAGTCGCTCTGGATATCGATACCGGCGGCCTCAAGGGCATCCAGCAGGGTCTCGTTGGCCGCCACGGTGAGGGTGCGCTCGCTATCGGCAAGCTCGACCTCGAAGGCGGTTTCGTTCTCGGGATCAAGGCCGGTGGCCACCGCCGAGAAATGTTCGATGTGCAGACGCTCTGCCATCGGCTCCATCAGGTCTTGCAGGGCGTTTAGAAGGCCTTCCGGTCCGCAAGAATAGATGTGGGTCTGTTCGCTAAGCGCAGCGACCGTCGCATCGAGGCTCAGGACCTGACCTTCGTCACCGGCATACAGGGTTGTGACCGCGCCGTGGTCGCGCATCAGGCGCTCCACCAGCGCCATATTGGCGCGCACGCGGCCTGCGTAATGGACCGTGTAGGGCTTGCCGATGGCCTTGAGGCGATCAGCCATGGCGATGATGGGCGTGATGCCAATACCGCCTGCGATCAGCACATAGTCGTCGTGGGTTTCATTCAGGCGGAAGTGGTTCTTCGGCCCGCGAATACGCACGCTCATGCCTTCGCAAAGGGTTTGGTGGATATGTAGCGAGCCGCCGCGACCATTATCTTCGCGCAGGATGGCAACCTTGAGGGTGCCGTTGTCGCCCGCTTCCCCACACAGCGAGTATTTGCGGCTGAACTCGCCGACCTCGAAATCGATGTGCGACCCAGCGCTCCAGCGGGGCAGGGCGTTGCCGTTCGGATCCTTCAGGGTCACGCCCAGAATATTGTCGCCGATCCGCTCCAGTGCCTCGACGCGCATTTCACGCGTCAGGTCCTGTTTCGACGGAGGGCCGATTTTTACCGAATGGCGGGTGCCGAGAATGTCCGGATTGGTGCGCTCGGGGTTCCTGGACGGATCCCAGCGGACCCATAGATTGTCAGGACCGCGCACCGAGGTGTTGGGCAGGTATTCAAACTTTTGGTCGGCCACCAGTTCCATATGCGGCAGGCGCTTGGTCAGTTCCTCGAAGAAGATACGCATTTCGAGGCGGGCAAGGTTCTTGCCCAGGCACTGGTGACTGCCATAGCCGAAGGTCAGGTGATCGGTCGTGTTGTCACGATAGATGTCCATCTCGTCGGGGTTTTCGAAATGGCGCTCGTCGTGGTTGGCCGAGGCCATGACGATCAGCAGCTTGGCCCCTTCGGGAATGTCCACGCCACCGACAACGGTCGGCTTGGTGGCTTTGCGGCGCCATGCCACAAACGAGCCTGAGAAACGCAGGCATTCTTCGATAGCGTTGGGGATCAGGGCCGGATTGGCGCAGATGGATTCCCACAGGGCGCGGTTTTCGAGCAGCAGCTTGAAGGCATTGGCCGAGGCATTGGCGGTCGTCTCGTGGGCAGCCACGATACCGGCCATCATCATCGAGTGTAGATAGGAGTCGGTGACGACTTCCGGCAGTTCTTTTTGCTTACGGATGGAATAGTCCATCCAGCCGTGGCCATCGGGGTTCTTGCGCATCTTCTCCAGCACTTCGCCGGAGAATTGCCAGAACTTGCCAACGGCTTCAGCGACGCCGACCTGTTCTTCCAGCGTCGGGCGACCCCAGGTGTTGACCGTATGCGCGATGGAATATTCGCGCAGGGTGTCCATGTCCTCTTCGGGGACGCCGAGGAAGTTTAGCGCGATAATCAGCGGCACTTCCCACAACATGTCCTCGACCAGATCAACCTCGCCGCGATCGACAAAGCGGTCGACATATTGGCGGGTGACCTTGCGCACCATTTCTTCGTGGTGGGCCAGTTCCTCGGGCAGGAAGGAGTGCAGCAGAACGCGGCGACGCTCCATGTGCGCCGGTTCGTCCTCGTTCACGAGGGTGCGGTTCATTCCGTAATCGTATTTCTCGAGGACCGCGTTCGCCTCGGGCGAGTTGGGCGTCATCTTTTCGAGAGCGATGGACGGGGAGAAGACGTCGTTATTACGGAAAACCGCCTTCACATCCTCGTAGCGGCTGACAATCCAGTAGCCCAGCTTGGGGCTGTAGAAGACCGGTTCGCGATCACGCGACCAGCGCAGCGCCTCGGCCGGATCGATCTGGTACGGGCCTTCGAACATGTCGAAATCGGCCGGTGTGTTGTCGAACGGGCATTTGGCTTTGGTGGCTTCGGCCTTCGCATTCGAGCCAGTGAATGGGCAACCGCCTCCAACAGCCATAGCGCTGCTGTTGATGTTTTGTCCGTCCATGCCTCTCCCTCACGCATTACAGGTGCTCGTTTATCGAGCGTTATTGATCTAAAATCGAACTTATTTTTGATCCATGTCAAGCGGCTTGTATGGACACAGGCCGAAGACACCTGCTTGGTGCTAGGGTTGCAGACGCAATTTTTGATCAGGGATTCGCGATATGGCGGCTGCCAAGGCAGGCTCGGAACACACGGGTGACGAAGGGGGCAAGGACCCCAATATCGTCCAGACTCTGGACCGCGGATTGCAGGCCCTGAGCACGATTTCCTTGTCTCCGGACGGGCTGACCGTGGCTGAACTGGCGGTGCGAATGGGGCTTCATCGCGCCATCACCTATCGCCTCGTCAAGACGCTCGAACTTCACCGACTTGTGATGAAGGGACCGGGGGGAAGGGTCATTCTGGGGCCGGGGCTTTTGCCCTTGTCGTCGCGTTTTGCGCCGCATCTGCGCTCGATTGCCCGACCTCTGCTTCAGGACCTGTCGCAAAAGGTGCAGGCCTCGGCCTTCATTTCTATTGCCGAGGGGAATGACTGCGTGCCGATCGATGTGGTGGATGCGGACAGCAGCATTCTTCACGTTACCTATCGGATCGGCAGCCGCCATCCTTTGTCTGTGGGGGCCGCCGGCATTGCGATACTCTCCAGCCGCCCGCCCTCGGAGGCAGACAGCGAGGAAGTGCGTCAGGCGCGTCTGGAGGGGGTCAGTGTCTCGCGCGGCCAAATCCAGCCGGGTGCCGTCGGCGTGGCCAGCCCGCTTATTTTGCCGGGCGGAAATTTCAGCGGCATCGAGGCCAGTGTCGGGGTTGTCGCCCTCAACAATCTAGATATCGACAAGTCGCGCGAATGCGTTCTGGAATGCGCGCGCGTCCTGTCTGATCTGCTGAAATAGACAGTTAGTCCTTGGGGGCGGCGGCCTGCTGTGCGCGCATCAACAGAGCGCACAGGGTTTGCCGTTCCTCGAGGCTGAAACCGTCAAAGATACGCGCCTCGACAGCCAAAGCTTCGGGCGCGACCTCTTTATAAAGCGCCTGACCCGACACGGAGAGGCTGAGCAGGTGCGATCGCTGGTCTGCCGCATTGGGCGTGCGCCGTAACAGGCCGCGCTCGATCAGGGACATGGCCGCACGGCTGACCGTAACCTTGTCCATGCGGGTGCGTTGTCCAATAGCCAGCGGTGTCAGTGCGCCATCTTCGGCCAGAACGGCCACTACACGCCACTCTGGTGTCTTGAGCTTGTGGGTCGTGCTGTAGGTCGCTGCAACCGCGTCACTGACCACATTGGTCGCAACCGAAAGCAGATAGGGCAGGAAGTCGTCGAGGCGAAAAGGCGCGGTGTTTTGCATTGGCGCACAGTTGACACCGTATCGACGCCCCGTCAAACTGGTTTCAAATGAAACTAAATGGAGGGACACACATGGGAACCCCTAACAGCCGCAGCTATATGGTCGGCTTTGCCAACCATTTTGCCAGCGAAGCCGTCGCCGGTGCCCTGCCTCAGGGCCAGAACTCGCCGCAGAAGACGCCGTTTGGCCTGTATGCTGAACAGTTGTCGGGCACAGCTTTTACGGCACCGCGCAAGGAAAACTTCCGTAGCTGGCTGTACCGCTTACGTCCCTCGGCCAATCATGGTGCCTTCAAGCCCTATGGCAAGAAGACCCATCTAGAGACTGCGCCTTTCACGGCGCCGCCGTCGCCCAACCGTATGCGTTGGAACTCCCAGCCGATCCCGACCGAGCCGACTGACTTTATCGACGGCATGATCACCTATGGTGGTAATGGCGATGTAGGGGCAGGGGCTGGTATCGGCATTCACGTCTATGCCTGTAACCGTTCGATGGAGCGCGTCTTCTTCAATGCCGACGGCGAGATGCTGATCGTGCCGGAGCAGGGCGAACTGACGCTAGTGACCGAGTTCGGCATTATCGACCTCGAGCCGCAGCAGATTGCTGTCATTCCGCGCGGTGTTCGCCTGCGTGTTGAACTGAAGGGTGCATCGGCACGGGGCTATATCTGCGAGAACTATGGTGCGCTGTTCCGCCTGCCGGATCTTGGTCCGATCGGTTCCAACGGTCTGGCCAATTCGCGCGATTTCGAGACGCCGGTAGCGGCCTATGAAGATATCGATGCACCGGTTGAACTGGTCCAAAAATATCAGGGCGGTCTATGGACCACGATGCTGGACCACTCGCCGTTCGACGTGGTGGCATGGCACGGCAATCTCGCGCCCTATCGCTATGATCTGCGCCACTTCAACACCATCAACACCGTCAGCTTCGATCACCCCGATCCGTCGATCTTCACGGTCCTGACCAGCCCGACCGACACCGTGGGCACGGCCAACTGTGACTTCGTGATCTTCCCGCCGCGCTGGATGGTGGCCGAGAATACCTTCCGTCCGCCGTGGTTCCACCGCAACGTGATGAGCGAATTCATGGGCCTGATTACCGGTGCCTATGACGCCAAGGCCGATGGCTTTAGCCCCGGCGGTGCCTCGCTGCACAACCAGATGAGCGGCCATGGCCCCGATCAGGCCAGCTACAACTCTGCGGTCAATGCGGAACTGAAACCGCACAAGCAAGAAAACACCATGGCCTTCATGTTCGAGAGCCGCGCCGTGATCCGAACGACCGACTTCGCCATGAACAGCCCAAGCATGCAACTCGACTATGATGATGTCTGGTCGAATTTCGAAAAAGGAAACCCCCACGCGTGAGCCGTCCAGTAATCGACCATACCCACTCTGCTGCTTTGAAAAGCTGGGTGGACAGTGCCAATGGCCACAAGGATTTCCCGATCCAGAACCTGCCGTTCGGTGTGTTTTCGGTAAAGGGCGATGCGCCGCGTATTGGCGTGGCTATTGGTGACTATGTTCTGGACGTGCAGGCGGCCTTTGCGGCGGGCCTTCTGTCTGGCCATGATGCTGATGTTCTGGGTGCGGATAGGCTGAACGCCTATATGGACCTGTCTTCGGCCAAGCGTCTGGCCCTGCGTCACGCTCTGTCGGCTCTGCTGTCGGATGAGGTCAATAAGGACAAGGTCCAGCCGCTGCTGGTTGCCGTCTCTGATGTGACCATGCACCTTCCGGCGCGTATCGGTGATTACACGGATTTCTATGTCGGCATTCACCACGCCATGAATGTGGGTGCGCTTTTCCGTCCGGATAACCCGCTGCTGCCGAACTATAAGCATGTGCCGATTGGCTATCACGGTCGTGCGTCCTCGATCCGTGTGTCGGGTACGCCGGTGGTACGCCCCAATGGCCAAACCAAGGCTCCGACCGCTGACGTGCCGTCTTTCGGCCCGTCCAAGCGTCTGGACTATGAACTGGAAATCGGCGTCTGGATCGGTCAGGGCAATGAACTGGGTCAGCCGATTGCCATCGACGATGCGATGAACCATGTGGCTGGTTTCTGCCTGCTGAACGACTGGTCGGCGCGTGACTTCCAGGCGTGGGAATACCAGCCGCTTGGTCCATTCCTCGCCAAGAACTTCATGTCGACCGTCTCGGCATGGGTCATTACGACCGAGGCCATGGCACCGTTCTTTACGGGCCAGAAGCCGCGTCCGGAGGGGGACCCCCAGCCGCTGCCCTATATCTGGAGCGATGCAGATCAGGCAGGTGGTGCTCTGTCGATCGACCTGAAGGTCAGCATTTCCAGCGAGGAAATGCGCAAATCGGGCGCACCCGCTGCGCAACTGAGTGAAGGGCCGACGTCCAATATGTATTGGACGGTCGCCCAGATCGTGACCCACCATGCCTCGAACGGTTGTAACCTGAATGCAGGCGATCTGCTGGGTTCGGGCACCATCTCCGCACCGGAACGCTCGGGCTTTGGCAGCTTGCTGGAAATCACCAGCGGCGGTGCAAATCCGGTAGAAATTCCGGGTGGCACACGCACCTTTGCCGAAGACGGTGACCAGATCAGCCTGTCGGCCAGCGCCAAGGCCGACGGCTATGTCTCTATCGGTTTTGGACCGTGCGAGGGCATCATTCTGCCAGCTCCGACCTTGGCCGGGCAGGGCTAGAAACCCTCTAACCTGGTGACTTCAAAGCGGCCCTGCGTTTGTAATGCGGGGCCGCTTTTTGTTTTAGAAGCGTTTGCTCAGATTGATGCTGACCACACGTCCGCGCGGGTCGGCGGCAACGGGGTCATAGGCGAGGAAGAACTGCGCCAGAGGCGGGGCCTTGTCGGCGATATTCACCACCCCGACGCCCAGTTCCAGCGTGTCGCTGACATTATAGCCATAATAGATGTCGGCAGTGGTCTGGCTGGCAATGGTGGTGTCGGTGATGCCGGCGCGGTCGTTATTATAGCCGCTGGTATAGTGGACGAGGCCGGTCAGGCTGTGGCGGTGGTTCTGCCATGACACTCCGAACTCGCCTCTGTTTTCCGGTAGGGATCGGCCCAGCGTGTTCAGGTTGGTAGAACCCACGCCCGACACCGACGGGCCGCGACCGTCAACGCGAATGTCGTACTGATCCACCAGTGTCCATGTGGCGCTGGCTGACACGGTGCCGTCAAGCAACGGGCGGCTGTAGCGCGCCGACAGATCAAGACCCGAGGTTTCAATCGACGAGGCATTGATGAAATACAGCTGCACCATGCTGATGCTTCCGCTGCTGGAGCGGGTGATGCGCTTTTGCGCCTCTGTGCCGGACAGACCTGCGGCATCGTCGGCAGCGGCCTGATCGATGATCGGTTGCGGGGCCTCTTTGATCACCAGATTACTGTAGTCAAAGCGCCATGCATCGACGGTCAGTTCCAGACCGCGCAACGGTTTCCAGATCGCGCCGAGGGTCACGTGCTCCGAGGTTTCCGGCTCAAGGTCCGGATTACCCGAGGTCAGCGTATTCACAAACACATAGCTGTCACGGTCTAGCACCGAAGGCTGGGCGGCCTGCGCGCCACGGGTGGTATAGACCGACGGCGCGCGATAGCCGCGACCCCATGAACCACGCAGGGCGAGAGTTTCGGTGGCATCCCAGCGGATCGCCAGTTTCGGGCTGAGCTTGCCCGACGACCCATCATAGGTTTCGTAGCGGGTAGCCAGTTGTGCCTCGATATTCTGCCCCAGTAGCAGGCGTGCCTCGGCAAAGGCGGCATAGGTGTCCTGCGTGCCGTCAAAGTCCGGCGCATATCCGGCGGTTAGCAGGTCACCGGAGTTAACCTGATCGCTCCAGTCGTGGCGGAAACCAGTGCGGCGGTATTGCAGGCCCGTCGCCATATCGAGGCTTCTGCCATCCCATTCCGCGACGCGACCGTCGATCTGGGCGTCCAGCGTAAACAGTTCTGCGCGACCGCGAAGGCGTGTCCAGCCGGTCAGGCTGTCGATCAGGGCGTCGCTATTGGCGGTGCCTGTGCCGGTCAGGGCGCTGCCGAACGGGTTATAATAGCTGCACGGTCCAACGCCTGCGGTGCCGGTGGCGATATCGCAGCCCGCACCACCAAAGCCGTTGAGCGCGTTTTGCAGGGCGCTGCCGACCACATCCGGCTTGCTGTAATCAACGTCCTGCTGGCTGGCGGTCGCCGAGAGTAACCAGTTCCAGTTGGCATTTAGCTTTCCGTCCGCGCCACCGGCAATGCGCCATGTCTCATAGTCGAACTCGGCCGCCGATGCGCCCGATGCACCGCCTTTCAGGCGACCACGGAACAGCACATCCTCGCCATAAGGGTTGTCGGGATGGTCTTTGCCGATGGTCAGGGTGCGCGACAGGATCGGCAGGGAAGGCGACTGGCGGGCGCGGGTATAGGTGGATGCCCACGACGTTTGCGCCCACACATCGGTGTCGCCGATGGTCTTGCGATAATCGGCAAACAACTGGGTGCGGGTTTCCTCGGGCGTCAGATCAAAGAAATCCGAATAATCCAGTCGGCAGAAGCTGTCCGACGGGCCGTTGCGATACGAGCCGACAAAGACCGGATTGTCACAATCGGCATCGGCCACATAGGCATTGGTGGACGGGCGGAAATAGGAACCAGGCTGGCCATAGCTGGTCACGGCGGTCCATGCGGCGCGGCCATAGCGTTCGGCCTGCGTGAAATCACGCTCATCCGATCCCAGTGCTGAACGGTGGAAATGCGAGGCGGCCAGTTTCAGGCGTCCGTCCAGCAGGTCCAGACCGCCAATGGCTTCGATCACGCTCTCGTCCGATCCGTCGGTAAAGGCGTATTTGGCGCGCATTTCGGGGGAGCTGACATCGCGGCGGGTAATGAAGTTAACGACACCGGCCACAGCATCCGAGCCATAGATGGCCGAAGCGCCGTCCTTGACGACCTCGACGCGTTCCAGCGCGATGGTCGGGATCAGCGAATTGATGTCAACAAAGGCCGAGCCATCAGTGGCCACCACGGCGCTGTTGGTCCAGCGTTGGCCATCGACCAGTACGAGCGTCGAGCCGAGACCCAGATTGCGCAGGTTGAACTGGGCCGTGCCCGAGCTTTGCGGATTGTTCAACTGGTCGATCAGATTTTCAGAGCCCGAATTGGCACTGACCAGACGGGTGATCTGCGACAGATCGGAAACGCCCGCGGCCTGAAGCTGTGTCTGGTTGAGGTTCTCGACCGTGGTCATGCGCGCGGCACCGGCCAGACGCGAACCGGTGACAACAATGTCGTCAACCTGAGTACGCACGACCTGTTCATCAAGTGTGGCAGCAAGCACTGCCGAAGGCAGAAGCAGGGCCGACAGGGCGGTGCCTGCGCAGATAGTTGCCTTGGTCTTGCGTGCGAACATTATTGATAAACCCAAAAACGCTTTAACATTAAAGCGCCCGATGCCGCATCAGGCATGCTGTGTCACTCATAAACGCCGTAGATTATTGATAATGCGCGAATAGATCATGTCGGGCGAGGCCATCGCTTACTGCGGGGCAGGAGGTGTCGCGCGCAGAGCCAGCTCTTTGCTGCTGACTTAAGGGCAGGGAAGTCTGTTATCCTGCCATTTCGAGGGGGAAAGCGAATGAATGTCCTAACCATTCTACGTTCGGTGGAAGAGCTTCTTTACGAAGTGATTTCGTGGCTGCTCTTCTATCCACGGACATTGTGGATGACGCTGACCTGTCCGCTGGAGACTATGTACTATTCGGATCAGGAGCAGCGCGACAAGCCCGAGAAACAGTATCTGGAAACCCTCAGCCCGCCGTTGTTCCTCGTCCTGAGCATACTCCTCGCTCACAGTCTGGAGCTGGCGCTCGGTTTCAAGGTCGAACACGGGACGTCTGAAATCGGTCGTCTCGTGACTGAAAACGAGCAAGGCTTGCTGGCTTTTCGCGCATTGCTGTTCAGTCTTTACGCTGTGATCTACGCCGCTTTGGCTTTGAGGCTGACCGGAAAGCGACTGGATCGGGAAAGCCTGCGCACGCCCTTTTTCGCTCAGTGCTATCTTTCTGGGGCGTATGCCATACTCATCAGTATCGGGAGCACATGCATACGCTACCCCAATGCTTGGGGTGTTGGATCGGGTTCGCTCATCATTTTACTGACGACGGTGTGGTACATCGCTGTCGAGATAGCCTGGTTCCGGCGTGAATGTGCAGGCCACCCTTTTGTCGCGACCTTGACCGCTTTGGGCGGCTTTGCTTTGGGGGCTGCCATAAGCCTCAGCATAAGCGCTATCGTCGTCTTGGGTTGACGGGATGCTTTGCCTGATGCCCACAATCTGATTGAGCAAACGACAATAGGGTCGATTGTTCATTTTAAAGATTCGCGTTCTTTAAATGTGCGACCGCAAGCGTCGACATGCATCACCTCGCTAGGGATTTTGACAATGTTATCCGTTCAAAGAACTGCGATTGCCCTTGTAACAAGCGGTGTGTTTTTAGCCTCCGCTGTCTCGTCCGTAGCCCAAACGCCGGACGCGCTGAGCGATTTGGTCAATGCGCGCGCCGGACAGGCCGAGGGTGAGTTGCAGCGTCGGGGCTATCAATCTACTGACCGCTCCGAAGTGGTGGGCGATGGCCGTATGACCTATTGGCGCAAGGGCAATGACTGCGTAGCGATCATGACACGCGACGGTCGTTATGCCTCGATCAACCGTGCGGGAGACAGCGAGTGTGGAAGCGGGGGGCATTCCGGCTCCAACAATGCTGCCGTCTTGGCTGCAGGTGTGGCGATTGTGGGATTGGCGGCTGCGATCGCTGCCCATAATAATCGTCACCATGACGCCGACGGTGATCATGATCGCGAGTATCAGCGTGGCTATCAGGCGGCGCTCTATGGCTCCAACTATGATGATCGGCACGAGACCGAAGGTTATCATGAGGGCTATCTGGCCGGCGAGGACGAAGCCCGTAACCGCCGTCACTCGAACAGACGCTGGGTTCAGGGCGCACCGACGGCTGCACAACAGGCCTGTGCCCGTAGTGCCGACGAATTCCAGAACCGTCCGTATGGCTCCAGCGTACCGATTGGCGTGCGTGACCTGGGCCGTGGCGAGTACGAACTGACTATGGCCACAGGGTCTTACCGATCACGCTGCGTGGTCAGCGCATCGGGCGATGTCCGGGCGATGAATCCCTACTAAGGCGATCACTAGCCTAACTACCTGACTAATCTCGCGCTTGAGGTTCTCGTCTGAGACGGAGGTCGCGGCATTTTGAAAATTTTATGGCGAGTGAGGGCAGGGTAAGAACACTAGGCTGTAATCCTTTTTCTGCCGGTCTCCCCCGTAGTTATTCCCTAAAGAAAGCCCCCTCGACATGAAGACGAGGGGGCTGATTTTTATTAATAAAAATGCGTTACGGGCACATGAAATATGTAGTGTAGACTATATTGTCGTAGTTTGAGGTATCGCCTGAGTTGATGTCAGGGCTGTTGCAAAATACTTGCGTATTACCCACCGGCGATCCGCCACGAAGATAGGTAAAGATCATCCACGGCTTCTCCATGGCAATTGCGTTGGTCGGAAAGAGCGCAGCAGCGCCTACAGCTGAAGAGGTCGTCAAGGCCAAAGCAAGAGCGATATGTGCGATTTTCTTCATGTTGTTATTCCTTATGAGCCTTCCTCACGAAGGCGGGATCATGTTGAGAAATAAACAATCATGATACCAATGATCTTTTTATGATTTATATAAATTATAAGATGGTATATTTTTTATTACCTATATAAATTTTTGTATTTATTTATTTTATATTTTGGATGGTGGGTGTTTTTAAATTTAATAGCTTGTTTTCTTATGTTTATTTATCTCGATGCTATATCGGCAGGACTATCAAGACATAGTCATGCCGGTACAACTATCGGATTAAATCACTTGTGCTTTGGAGCTATTGGCCGTGAGGATCACAAGTCCAAATCCCATGGCGGCGAGCAATGCTCCGGCTACGGGGATGGCGGCATAGCCGAGGTTCAAGCTGATAACCGCGGCGCCGACGGCCGCTCCGACGGCGTTGCCGAGATTAAAAGCACCGACATTGATGGAGGAGGCGAGACCGGGGGCTTCG
>NZ_JAVXCU010000012.1:39818-49156 GCF_036659295.1 Brevundimonas sp.
TACCCGCATCTGCACGGGAGGGACGATGGCGAAAGCTGCGCCACCCCAGAGCAGGAGGCCGATCGCGGCTCCGACATGGCTATTCAACAGGAATGGCAAGGCGAACATGATGATGGTCAGGGCACCAAGGAAAACCTTGGTCGCGCTGTCCAGTGACCAGTCGGCCAGACGACCACCCAACCAGTTGCCAATGGTAAAGCCGACACCGATCAGAGCCAGGCTCAAGGTCACGAAGCTGTTGGACGCACCGGTCAGGGTTTCAAGCGCCGGAGCAACATAGGTGTAGAGGGTGAACATAGCGCCAGCCCCCATGACCGTGGTCGCCATGGCCAACAGCACAGCGGGCCGTGTCAGTACATGAAACTCGCGCCGGACATCGGGCATGACGCCGCGCTCACCTTTGGGAAGGACCAGCCAAAGAGCGGCTATGGCCAAAACGCCGATCAGGGCCGTGCCTGTAAAGGCCATGCGCCAGCCGATCTGCTGGCCAATCCATGTGGCAGCAGGAACACCGCCGATATTGGCAATGGTCAGCCCCATGAACATGGCGGCAACCGCACTGGCCTGTTTTTCTTTGGGAACAACGCTGGCCGCCACAACTGCACCCAGACCGAAGAAAGCCCCGTGATTGAGGCTTGTTACCAGACGCGCAGCCAGCAGGGTGAAATAGCCTGGGGACATAGCCGACATCAGATTGCCGATGGTGAAGATAGACATCAGCAGGATGAGGGCTGTGCGCTTGCCAAAACGGGTAAAAGCCAGCGTCATAATCGGAGCCCCGATCATAACGCCAATGGCATAGGCACTGATGAGAAGGCCTGCCGTCGGGATTGAAACGTCTACCCCTTCGGCGATCACGGGCAGAAGCCCCATGGGCGAAAACTCTGTGGTGCCGATGCCGAAGGCACCGACGGCAAGTGCCAGCAGGACCCAGCGGGCCTGTGCGGACGTTGCGCGTGGCGTTGTGGTTGGGGAGGCTGTTAAATCCATGTGTATCTTCCTCAGACGTCCCAAGTCGGTGCCAGACCTGCGGGGCTGACAAGGCGACCGTCGGGGCGGGCCAGAGTGGCGATGGCGGCCACGTCGTCGTCCTCAAGGGCGAAGTCGAAAATGGCGATGTTCTCGGATACGCGAGCGGGGTTCGCGGTCTTGGATAGTGCGATATAGCCTTGCTGGATCAGCCAGCGCAGGCCGACCTGTGCGGCGCTCTTGCCGTATTTGGCACCGATCCGTTGCAGGGCCTCATCCTTGGGCACGGCACCATCGGCCATGCTGAAATAGGCCGTGACGGCCACGCCAGCTTGGCTGGCAGCGGCAGATAGGGCGTGCTGTGGCAAATAGGGATGAAGCTCGATCTGGTTCGTCACAATCGGTGCGGCGGAGCGCTCAACGGATTCACGCATCTGGGCGATGTTCTGGTTAGAGACGCCGATAAAACGTGTCTTGCCAGCCGACTTAACCGCGTTGAGCCGTTCTATTTGTTCGGCAATCGGGACCTGATCGGCTGGCCAGTGCAGCAGTAAAAGATCGACCTGATCGACCTTCAGCCTGTCCAGGCTCTCGTCGACCGAAGCGGCGAAGGTGTCGGCGCTATAGTTGTCGACCCAAACCTTGGTGGTCAGGAACAGGTCTTCACGAAGCACGCCAGCGGTCTGTAGCGCACGACCGAGGGCGGCTTCGTTCTGATAGATCTGGGCGGTATCAAAATGACGAAAACCGGCTTCGAGGGCGGCCGGAACGACGCGTTCGACCTTTGCATCTGACATGCGGAAAACGCCGAAACCAAGTGCCGGGATCGCTGCGCCATGGGCGGTAACGGTTTGCATCAGAAAACTCCTCGCTGAAACTCACTGAGGGACAAGGCGAGAGGTAAGACTTCGATTGAAGCTTGATAATTGCCTCTAATTTCCCATCATCTGTGAAATAAAATCATTGATGGTGCGGCGATGGACAATCGAGCCGGTGAAATGCAGGTCTTCCTGCGGGTAGTAGAAAGCGGGAGTTTCTCGCAAGCGGCCCGGCAATTGGGCATGACGCCGTCAACCGTCAGTAAGCTGATTTCGCGGGTGGAGGCCCGGCTTGGCGTGCGGTTGATCGAGCGTTCCACCCGTCGACTGTCCCTGACTTCCGAGGGGGAAGCCTATTATGAGCGCAGTTTGAATCTGTTGCAGGATCTGGACCTGATCGAACAGGAAATATCCCAAGGTGCGGCGGCTACAGGCGGGCGTGTGCGGGTAAATGTTTCCGTTGCGCTCGGCGTGTTGGGATTGGAGCCGTTGCTGCCTGAGTTCTGGCAGACCTATCCAAACATTGTCGTCGATCTGTCGCTATCGGACGAGATTGTGGACCTCTACCTCGACCGTACCGATGTTGCCTTTCGTGTTGGGCGCTTGCCGGACTCTGGCATCGTCGCGCGCCGTATCGGTACGGCGCATCGCAAGATCGTTGCTTCGCCCGCCTATCTGGAGCGCTACGGTACACCACGGACTCCTGAAGACCTGTCACAACATAACTGTCTGGGCTTCAATTTTCGTCGCGCGGTTCCCGTCTGGCCACTTAAAGAAAGCGGGCGAGTTGTGGAGCGCGTGGTTCACGGTTCTCTACTGGGTAATAACGGCGAAACGGTGCGACGCATGGCATTGGCCGGTGTCGGGCTGGCCCGCATGGGTGACTATCACGTCCGCGCTGATCTGGCCGCAGGCCGTCTGATAGAAGTCCTCTCGGATGTGATCGATCGAGATGAGGAAGAGATCCACGCTGTTTTTCTGGGCGGACCTCGTATGCCGGAGCGTGTCCGGGTCTTTCTAGATTTTGTCGTGCCGAGACTGCAGAATTTTCTCGCCCAGTGAAATGGAGCTGAGCTTCTCACGCTAAAAATACTCAATTTGGTGTTCGCAAGTCTCGGATACATGAGGCTTTTAAAGCATCTATCGTTCTAGCGTCACCGTTTTCCGGCAGAGGCGATCCGCCATGCTGTTTGGCTGTACTTTGTTTTCAGCCTGAGTTTCCGCGATGTTGAGGAGTTGATGGCGCAACGCGGAATTGATGCCAGTTACGAAACGGTCCGGTGCTGGACGATCAAATTCGGGCCATTGATTGCACGGCGATTGAAGAAGCGGAGAATCCCCCCGACAGCCCGTTGGCATGTTGATGAAATGGTCTGCAAGATCGGTGGCTGGCGTATGTATCTCGCGCGCGGTCGATGACGAAGGTGAGGTTTTGGACATCATCGTTCAGCGACGGTGGGATGCAGAGGCGGCATTGCAGCTACTCAGACGTCTTTTGCTTGAGCCCGAAAGCATCACAACGGATGGACTGGCATCCTACAGTGCGGCGCTTGTTCAGTTGGAACTGCGCCGTCTGATCAGCAGGCCACACTTCGTCGCTTTCGCGGCGATGCGGATACCGCTTGGGTGGCCGCTACCGTCTGATGGCGCGTTGGGTAGGGCTGATGTTTTTGCTCAGCCCAGTTAACTGTTAGTATCGGAGTGATTGCAGTAGAGCATGCTGAACCTAAGCTAAGCAAAGCCGCTTTAAAGACGATTCAATTTACGTTTGGCATTTTCTGAGTGAAAACCGCGTTATGACAGAACCCAGTGATCGCCGCCAAGGCATCCAGTCGGTCGGAATAGGCCTGCGTGTACTTGATGTGCTCGCTTCTCTGGATGGAGCGGCGGCATTGGGTGTGATTGCTCAGGCATCGGACCTTTCAGCCTCGCAGGCGCACCGGTATCTGGCCAGTCTGGTTGCCGCAGGTATGGCGCGTCAGGATCCGGCCACAGGCCGTTACGAACTTGGTGCAGGGGCTTTGCGCCTGGGATTGGCTGCGCTGGGAAGGATGGATTCTTTCCGCGAGGCTGCTGTGGCCTTAACCGAATATGTGCGTGAAACAGGGCGCACCATCCAGATGGCCGCTCTGGGACCTGCCGGCCCCATAGTTGTGCGCTGGATTATGGGTACGCCACCGATTTCAACATCTTTGACGGTTGGTGCGCGACTGCCCTTGTTGAGTTCGGCAACGGGTCACGTGTTTTTGGCTTTTCGTCCGCCCAGCCATACGGCCGAGATGGTGGATCGCGAGACCACAGCCCAGTTTCAGCCGATCGACGTCGAGGGTTTGCGGCAGCGCGTTCGTAGCTTGGGTTATTCAGCCATTCGGGGCGATCTCATTCCTGGGTTACGGGCTACCGCAGTGCCGATTTTCGACCTTCAGGGCGAGGTGGTGTTTACGGCGACGGGGCTGGCTACCGAAGTCTTCAAGCCCGACCATGACGAGGCTGCGCTTTTGCGGCTGATCGAAGTGTGTGATCAGATCACAGCTCAGACGGGCGGGGTTCGCCCTACCGTCTGAGCTTGTGACGATCAAACGGCTTTGCGCAGATCGGTTGCCGGATCGGCAGCCAGTTCTGCATTTAGCGTTTTGCCGATCAAGCGACGTGCTGCAGCAAATTCGCGCGGCTTATCCATGCAAATGGCAGCGACCAATATGCCTTCGCGCATATAAAGACGAACATTATTGTCACGGGCGATGACAGCATCTGCGGATGCTGGCTCGCCCAAAATCTGTAAGTTATGGCCGCATTGGTCGGTCCAGAACCATGGCGTGGGTTCGAGTTCGGGCGGCAGTCCGAGGATGGCATGGGCAGCTATGCGGGCTGAAGTCTGGGCGTGTGCCCAGGTTTCCATACGGCTGCCCAGACGGGCGGCAACGTCACCGATGGCAAAGATTCGGGCATCGTCCGGCGATCGGTAGTCGCTTCCGACAACAATCCCGCCATTCACAGAAAGTCCCGAGGCTTCGGCCAAATCTGTGTTGGGAATGATGCCGATGCCAACGACCACCAGATCGAAATCCTGGCTCGTGCCGTCATCGAAACTGGCCGTAACAGCACCATTTTGACCATCAGTAAGAGCGGATAAGGCACATCCAAGCCGGATCTCGACACCGATACGGGTGTGGGCATCGGTCATCCATTGTGCGGGTTCGGAGGGGATATTACGTCCCAATAACCGGTCGCTGGCCTCAATGACCACCACGGACAACCCCATACCTTTGAGCGTCGAAGCGGCTTCCAGCCCGATCACGCCACCTCCGACAACCAGGACGCTGGCACCGGTCTTGGCCTTGCTGGCAAGAGCGCGGGCATCGTCGGTAGTACGCAGGTAATGCACGGCATCATGGTGGGGCAGGGGTAGCGTACGGACGCGCCCACCGGTGGCCAGAATCAGTGTGTCAAAAGTTACATACGAGCCGTCAGATAGCCGAATTTCGCTCTTTTCACGGTCGATGGCGACTGCTGAGTTTGACGACTTGAAAGCTACATCCAGCGCTTCCCAACGCTCGTGCGGAACCAGCCAGACTGGCTCAGTCTCCTCACCTGAGAGAAATCCTTTTGATAGATTAGGCCGCTCGTACGGGGCGTGTTCTTCTTCTCCGACAACGGTCAAGAAGCCTTTAAAACCGAGCTCTCTCAATGTGATGGCGGCGGTTCCTCCGGCGTGTCCGGCACCGATGATGATGATCCGTTCAGGCATTTGTGATCTCCGTTATTCGTTGCACTAGATGCAATGCATTTGACATAGATCAAAAACCACGACACGAATGCGGTCAACGGCGACGTGAGATTGCTGCATCAAATTTTAGTTCGGGAGCTTATTTCTGTGACCATCGCTACGCCCCAGCCCGAGGCAAGACCCGAGCGCATTTGGCCGTCGGATGCCGACGCTGCCGTGCCGTACTGGGTCTATACGGACCCGCAGGTCTATGCGGATGAACTGCACAAAATCTGGTACGGCCCACACTGGCTGTATGTCGGTCTTGAATGCGAAACCCCCGAAGTCGGGGACTGGAAAACTACGACGCTTGGTGAAAAGCCTTGCATCATGGTGCGCTCGGAAGAGGGCGAGATTTCAGTCGTCGAGAACCGTTGTGCCCACAAGGGTGTGAAGTTTTGCCAGTCGCGCTTTGGGCATTCCAAAGAGCTGATCTGCCCGTATCACCAGTGGTCCTATGCCCTTAATGGCGACCTGCAGGGCGTGCCCTTCCGTCGGGGGGTCAAGCGTCAGGGCGGCATGCCAGCCGATTTCGACCTGAAAGATAACGGGTTGAACAAACTGCGTGTCGAGGTTGTCAACGGCGTGGTCTGGGCGACCTTCTCGGACGAGACACCAGCCTTCCGCGAATACCTCGGTGAGAAGTTCTGGAAGCATTACACCCGCGTCTATGACGGTCGTAAGCTGCAGGTGCTTGGCTATAACCGCCAGCACATCCCCTCCAACTGGAAACAGATGCAGGAGAACATCAAGGATCCGTACCATGCGGGCCTGCTGCATGTGTTCTTCGCCACCTTCGGCCTGTTTCGTGCAGACCAAAAGTCTGCCGTCGATATCGACGACCATGGCCGCCACGGCATCCTGATCTCGCGAAAGGGCGAGCAGAAAGCCTCGGAAGACCTGGCCGATGTGCGCAACTTCCAGGGCGATCTGGTTCTGGAGGATCCGCGCGTCATGGACGTGGTGCAGGAATTCCCCGGCGAAGAGACGGTCGGCATGATCACCATCTTCCCCAGTGTCATACTGCAACAACAGGTCAACAGTCTGACGACGCGCCAGATTGTACCCAAGGGGCCGAACGGGTTCGACTTCCACTGGACCCACTGGTGCTATGCCGACGACACCGACGAAATGAAGCTGCGTCGTACCCGCCAGGCTAACCTTTTCGGACCGGCCGGATTTGTATCGGCAGATGACGGCGAAGTGCTGGAAATGACCCAGCAGGGTGCCGCCGGTTCACCGGACAAGAACATGATCCTGCTTATGGGCGGCCGCGAGATCGAGCCGACCGAGCATCAGGTCACCGAAACCGCCGTGCGTGGCATGTGGCGCTACTGGCGCAAGGTGATCGGACTATGAACATGACGAACCTCACCCGAGAAGAGGTCCGCGACCTCTATGATGCCTATTACGGTGCGCTGGACGATGTGGACCTGCATGCGTGGCCGGAGTTCTTTACCGAGGCATGCGTCTATCGCGTGATCCCTCGCGAGAATTTCGAGGCGGGCTATACGCTCTGCACCATGCAGGCCGAAAGCCGCGGCATGTTGAAAGACCGTGTGACGGGCCTGACCCGCACCCAGATGTATGCCCCGCGTTATTATCGCCGTTTCCCGACCGCCCCGCGTTTGCTGGGGGAGGAGAATGGCGTGATCTCGGTGCGCCATAATCTTCTAGTGGTGCAGACCTTGATCGACAAACACTCGGACATCGTCCTGTCGGCTGTCTGCCACGACAAGATCGTGCGCGATGGCGACGCCCTCCGCTTTGTCGAACGCGTGGTCGTGTTCGATTCCGAAATGATCCCGAACTCTCTGGTGTATCCGGCATGACCGACACATTGGCTCTGTCGTGGGTGGCTACTTTGCCGCCTTCGGCCCTTGAAGAACACGGCGTGGCCAAGGCCAGCGTCAATGGCATCAGCGTTGCCCTGTATGCGGTCGAGGGCGAGTATTTCGCCACCGCCGATCTGTGCACCCACGGCAAGGCCAGTCTGGCCGATGGCTATCTTGATGGTGACCTGATTGAGTGCCCGCTGCATCAGGGCACATTCAACGTAAAGACTGGCGAAGCGGTGGATGCCCCCTGTTCGGTGGCTGTTCGTACGTTTCCGGTAAAGCTGCACGACGGTGTGCTGCACGTTGGTTGGGAGGGCTGATCGCGTGACCCAATTGACCAACGATAATCAGGCTCAACTCGAAAGCCTGTACGAGCAGATGGAGCCTGAAGGTCTTTATCCGCTTTGGGAAAAGCTGGCTGCTCTGGTGCTACCTCAACCGCAGTCGCCCGCCAAGGTCCACAAGTGGTCCTATGACAATGCCCGCGAATACCTGATGCGGGCGGGCGATCTGATCAGCGCCAAACAGGCTGAGCGCCGGGTGCTGATCCTTGAAAATCCCGGTCTCGGCGGTACCTCCAGCATCACGCCCAGTCTGTATGCCGGTCTGCAACTGATCCTGCCGAACGAGGTGGCCCCCGCGCACCGACACAGCCAGTGTGCTTTGCGTTTTGTCATGGAAGGCGAAGACGCCTACACCGCCGTGGACGGCGAAAAGGCGATCATGCGTCCGTTCGATCTGGTGCTGACACCGGGCGGACAGTGGCACGATCACTGCAACCCGACCGACAAGCCGATGATCTGGCTGGATGGTCTGGATATCCCGACGGTACGCCACTTCGACGCCAGCTTTGCCGAGCACTATCCCGAGGACCAGTTCCCCGAACAGGTACCAGCCGGTGACAGCCTGACCCGCTATGGTCGCAATATGCGACCGCTAAAGGGGCACACGGCAGACCGCCGTCCGTCACATCAGCCTCTGTTCCACTATCCCTATGCGGAATGGCGCCCGACGCTGGATGCTATGGCGACTTCGGGCGCGCAGATCGACCCGCATCTGGGTCATGCGCTGGAGTTCCTGAACCCGGTCAACGGCGGCTCGATCATGGCAACCATTTCGGCCCATGTACGCCTGATGCCAGCGGGTTTCGAAACCCTGCCACGCCGCTCTACCGACGGTACGATCTTTGTCGTGGTTGAAGGTACCGGCGAGGCCGTGATCGAAGGCGAAACCATCGCTCTCAACCCGCGCGACATCGTTGTCGTCCCGTCATGGAAGCAGGCCGTCTTCAAGGCCGAAAGCCAACTGGTTTTGTTCGGCTATTCGGACAAGGCCTGTCAGGAAAAACTGAATCTCTACAAGGAAGAAAACTCGTGAGCCTGCTGTTCCAACCGCAAGCGCCGGTTCTGGCCAAAACCTCGACGGGCGATGAATTTCCGGTCCGTCGCATCTTCTGTGTCGGCCGCAACTATGCCGCCCATGCTCGCGAAATGGGGCGTGACCCTGACCGCGAGCCACCGTTCTTCTTCACCGCATGGGCCGAGACGGTGGTGCCGGACGGCACAACCATCGCCTATCCGACGATGACGGAAAACTTCCATTACGAAGCCGAGTTGGTCATTGCTATCGGCAAGGGCGGTCGCAACATCGCCGTCGAAAACGCCAATGACCATGTGTGGGGCTATGCCACCGGTCTGGATATGACGCGCCGTGATCTGCAACTGGAAGCCCGCGCACAGGGCCGCCCTTGGGATACCGGCAAGAATGTCGAACAGTCATCGCCACTGGGCCTGATCCACAAGGCAGGCGAAGGCGATTTTGATCCGAACAACGGCGCGATCAAGCTGACCGTCAATGGCGAAGTGAAGCAGGACGCCGATCTGGCCGAGTTGATCTGGCCGGTGGACGACATCATCGCCTACCTGTCGACCCTTTGGGAAATCCACC
>NZ_JAVXCU010000013.1:0-49104 GCF_036659295.1 Brevundimonas sp.
TGAGGGCGAGGACGAGGACGACGACGATTTCGACGATGGCGGCGGCATGTCGATCTCGGCTCTGGAAGCCGAGCTGCGTGACGGTGTCATGGAAGTGCTGGACGCGATTGCGGCCGACTTCGGCAATTTCCGCAAGCTGCAGGACAAGCTGGTTGAAGCGCGCCTGAAGGGCGAGGTTCTGGCGGCCAAGGACCAGAAGGCTTATGAAACCCTGACGACGGCCATTGCTGACCGTCTGAAGACCATGAAGCTGAACAATGCGCGTATCGAGTCGCTGGTCGAGCAGCTTTACGCCATCAACAAGCGTCTGATCGGTCTGGAGGGTCGCCTGCTGCGTCTGGCCGATACCTACGGCATTTCGCGTCCTGAATTCCTCAAGGCCTATTTCGGCTCCGAGCTGGACCCGAACTGGTCGGAACAGATCAAGGAAATGGGCGTACGCTGGACCAAGTTCAGCGAGAACGAAGCCGCACAGATCGCCAAGATCCGCGGCGACGTGGCCGCTATTGCCAGCGAAGCCGGCCTGCCGATCGACGACTATCGCCGTATCGTGCAGATGGTCCAGAAGGGCGAGCGCGAAGCCCGTCAGGCCAAGAAGGAAATGGTCGAGGCCAACCTGCGTCTGGTTATCTCGATCGCCAAGAAATACACCAACCGTGGCCTGCAATTCCTCGACCTGATCCAGGAAGGCAATATCGGTCTGATGAAGGCCGTCGACAAGTTCGAGTATCGTCGCGGTTACAAGTTCTCGACCTATGCCACCTGGTGGATCCGCCAGGCGATCACCCGCTCGATCGCCGACCAAGCGCGCACCATCCGTATTCCGGTGCACATGATCGAGACGATCAACAAGATCGTGCGTACCCAACGCCAGATGCTGCATGAAATCGGCCGTGAAGCGACGCCGGAAGAGCTGGCCGAACGTCTGGCCATGCCGCTGGAGAAGGTCCGCAAGGTCCTGAAGATCGCCAAGGAGCCGATCTCGCTGGAAACGCCTATCGGCGATGAAGAAGACTCGCACCTCGGCGACTTCATCGAAGACAAGAACGCGATCCTGCCGATCGACGCGGCCATTCAGTCGAACCTGCGTGAAACCACCACGCGCGTTCTGGCCTCGCTGACCCCGCGTGAAGAGCGTGTACTGCGTATGCGCTTTGGCATCGGCATGAATACCGACCACACGCTGGAAGAAGTTGGCCAGCAGTTCTCGGTGACGCGCGAGCGTATTCGTCAGATCGAAGCCAAGGCGCTTCGCAAGCTGAAGCACCCGTCGCGTTCGCGTAAACTGCGTTCGTTCCTCGACAGCTAAGACGGATCAGGGCAAAGGCTTGGGGTGGTCCGTGTACGGACCGCCCCTTTCCGGCCCTGTTCAAGGACGCGAATGACGACGCCCAAACTGGTCATCTTTGATTTCGACGGGACGCTGGCAGATACCTATGGATGGTTTCTGTCGATCCTCGACGATGCGATTTCACGTTTCCGCCTCTATAAGCCGGGGCCGGACGAGGTCGAGGCTATGCGTGGCCTTTCGGCCCGTCAGGTAATGACCAGAATGAAGGTCCGCCCGTGGAAACTGCCCGCTATCGTGCGCCATACGCGCCGCGAGAAGCTGAAGGCGGCGGCCACGACCCAGTTGTTTGACGGTATCCCAGAACTGCTGCGTGATTTGCGGGCGGCGGGGATCAAGGTGGTGATCGTCTCTTCGGACACGACTGAATCTGTGCGTCAGGTTCTGGAGCGTGAAGGGATCGAAGTGGATATGCTGAACTGTGGAGCGTCCATCCACGGCAAGACCAGCAAGTTCAAAAAAGTTGTGAAGGCCATGGGCGTGGATGCGGCCGACGCGGTGAGCGTTGGTGATGAAATCCGCGACATTGATGCGGCCAAGCCGATCAATATGCGCGCCGGTGCTGTGTCGTGGGGCTATACGCTTCCCGAAGCCTTGGCCAAGCATAATCCGGCCTATCTGTTCAAGGACGTGGCCGATATGCGCCGCATACTGTTGGGTCAGGATTAGAGCTTAACAGGACTAGACATTAAAAAAGGCGGCTCTGTTCGGGAGCCGCCTTTTTCTTTGTGTGTCAGGTCGCGCCGTTGTTGAAGACGGTTTCGAAACCGCCCCACATCATGCGCTTGCCATCGAACGGCATGTCCATATTGGCGAAGGCCGGATCGTTTTCCATCGAGGCCCATGCGTTGTCGGCGGTGGCCTTGTCGGGCCAGACCAGCCACGAGAAGACGACAACTTCATCCTCTTCAAGTTTCACGGCCATGGGGAAGCTGGTGACCTTGCCGTCCGGCACATCAACACCCCAGTTTTCAACATGGGCGGTGGCGCCGTAGCGCTGGAAATGGGGCCATGCAGCCTCGGCCGAGGCGACGTAACGCTGTTTGTCCTCGGGCTTAACGGGGGTCAGAAAGCCGGTGATGTAACCCATCTTGGTTTCTCCTTCGGAGGTTGGCCCTGACGCTGGCCACGCGGGGTGGACGAGGTGAGGGGGTTAGAAGTGACTACTCATCAAGCCGCGTCGGGTCGGGAGGTCCCGCAGGGCCGACGGCCGCGGATAACTAAACAAGAACCGCGTCGGGTCGGGAGGTCCCGTAGGGCCGACGATCGCGGCTCGCTAAAGAACCGCTGCGTCCGCCGCGGCCTCGATCACACAGATGTCGATTTTCTGCATGGTCATCATGGCTTCGAAAGCGGCCTTGGAGCGGGCAGGGTTCGGGTCATCGAAGAACTCCATCAGGCGGCGCGGGGTGATCTGCCAACTGACGCCCCAGCGATCCTTGCACCAGCCGCAGTCGCTGGCACGGCCGCCATTGTCGATAATGGTGTGCCACAGGCGGTCGGTTTCGCTCTGGTCCTCGGTCAGGACCATGAAGGATACGGCTTCGGTTTGCGGGAACATCGGCCCGCCGTTCAGGCCCATAAAGGCGCGACCGGCAAGGGTGAAGTTGACCACCAGTTCTTCGTCCTGATCCGTCGAGGGATTGGCGGCGGGGCTGCGGCTCACCTTGTCGATATGGCTGTGGGGTAGTTCCAGCGACATATAGAACTCGGCGGCCTTTCCGGCCTGACCCTTGTCGAACCAGATACAGGTGACGATTTTGTCGGTCATGATGCGGGGCTTTCATTTGCGAGGCGCTCTGCGACCTCGGCCAGTTGATCGGCGGCCATGCCCCAGCCCTGCTCGAAGCCCATCGTGCTGTGGGTCGTCATTGCCGTTTCATCCCAGTGGCGGGCTTCGGCGGTGTAACGGGTGCCGTCGCCCTCTGGCTCGAACCTGTCGATGCGGACGAAATTCATATCGCCTGCCTGTGGTACCCAGCCTTCGGTCATGGCCCCTGTCGTGACCAGTTTACGCGCGGGGATGATTTCGAGGACGACACCGCGATAGCTGTGACGCTCGCCCTCGGGGGACTGCATCACCACATCGGCGCGGCCACCGGGGTGCAGATCGTAATGCACTTCGGGGGTTGTCCACGGGCGGGGCGTAAACCATTCGGTCGCGTGGTCGGTATAGGCACGCCAAACGGTTTCGGGCGGAGCCTTGATGAAGCGGCTGATCTTGAGATCAAAAAGTTCGCCCATGGTTCAGCCCTCGAATGCGTCCGGTGTGGAGGGAATGGAGGCGGGGTCCATCCACATGACTTCCCAGATGTGGCCATCAGGGTCCGCAAAGCTGCGGCTGTACATAAACGGAAATTCGATGGCCGGATTGGGATCAGCGATGCCGCCATGGGTATCGGCAGCCTCGGCCAGGCGGTCCACTTCGGCCTTGTTTTCGGCGGAAATACAGATCAGCACCTGCGCCGTTTTATGGGCGTCGGGGATGGCGCGCTCGGTGAAGCTGGAAAACTTCTCGTGGGTTAGCAGCATGGCGTGGATGGTGTCTGAAAACACCATGCAGGCCGCTGTATGATCCGAGAACATGGGGTTTTTCTGCCCGCCGACACTTTCGTAAAAGGTCACAGATTTGGCGAGGTTGTGGACGGGCAGATTGATGAAAATCAAACGCTGCATCACTTTACCTTTTCAAGTTGGGTGAACGCTGGTCCGGATTTACCGCAGGGTCAAGTTAAAGCCGTGGCTCAGCTTGAAGTTGTGATACCGAAATAGACAAAGCTCATCTTGTTGCCATCGAGGTCGCGGACATAGGCACCGTAAAAGTGCGGGCCATATTGCGGGCGAGGGCCGGGATCGCCCTCATTGGTGCCGCCACGGGCAAGGGCGGCGCTGTGGGCGGTCTGAACCTCGGCTTCGCTATCGCACAGAAGGCCGACCATATTGCCGTTGCCGGGCGTGGCGGGTTCCTGATTGTGCGGTTGGGTGATCCACAGGCGGCCCCCGTTGCGCATCTGGTAGCAGAAGCCGTGGGGCATGAAGTCCATGATGACCTCGCCCCCGATCAGGGGCAGGACGCCATCGAAATAGGCCCGCGCCCTGACCACATCGTTAGAGCCGATCATTACATAGTTCAGGGACATGGGTTTGCTCTTGATGATCTAGAACATATCAAGAACATCGATTGGGGTGAGCGTCAAGGGGGTTGTGCGGGAGGCGGGTGCCCCCTCCGTCACGGCTTGCGCCGCGCCACCTCCCCCGCTGAAGCAGGGGAGGAGAAGTTTGCGTGGTTGTGCGCCGCCAGCCCGCGTCGGGTCGAGAAGGCGGAGCCTTCTGACCGCGGGCCACGAAGAAAACACCGCGTCGGGTCGGGAATGACGAAGGATATGAAGGGAAATTAAAGCCCTCAAGCAGCGAGCCACCGCGTGGCGAGCGTTAGGGTGTATGAAAGCCCTTCAGGCTTTCATATCAAGCAAGCTTCCCATCATCACGTCGGCGGTGCGGGTGACGGTGAGGTTGGCCGAGAGCTGGGTGCGGGCGGCGGCGGCTTCGACCGATCCGGTCTGGGCGTTTTGCAGCGGGGCGACGGCGGTTTTGCTGGCAGCAGCCTCGAAGCGCTCGAAAGCGTTTTCAATAGCGGCAGTGTTCATCGTCAGGGCTTGCATGGGGCTTTCCCTTGAAATCCGGCGGTTCTGCGAGTGGGGCCAGATTGCCACGCTTTGCCTCAATGGGGAATGAAGCAAGATGGTGAATGTTGATTTCGCCCCATCAACGCCTTGTTTGGTGTATAGAGACGCCCATTCGCCCGGCTCGAGGAACTGTCCTTGGCCGGGCGCGTCTTTTTTTAGAAGGCGCAACAAGTTCTATTTAGATCGTGAATCCATGCCCTTTCCAGCCGTTCATCCTGCGTTAGACCGCGCTCTCTCCAAAAAAGGGTACGCTGAACCGACTTCGGTTCAGGCTGCCGTGTTGGAAGTCGGGCATGGGGATGCAGATCTGCTGGTGTCGGCTCAGACAGGTTCGGGTAAAACCGTAGCCTTTGGTCTGGCCGCTGCCTCTACTCTTTTCGATGGTCAAGAAACCCTTGGTCAAGCCGGCGCTCCGCTGATGCTTGCCATTGCGCCGACCCGCGAGCTTGCCCTGCAAGTCGCCGCCGAGCTGACATGGCTCTACGGTGAAGCCGGTGCCAAGATCACCACCTGCGTCGGTGGCATGGACTCCCGCAAGGAAGCCCGCGCCCTGCAATATGGTGCGCACATCGTGGTCGGTACGCCGGGTCGCTTGAAAGACCACATTGACCGTCGCGCTCTGGACCTGTCCAAAGCCCGCGTCATCGTCCTCGACGAAGCCGACGAAATGCTCGACATGGGCTTCCGCGACGACCTCGAATACATTCTGGAACAAGCGCCGGAAGAGCGCCGTACCCTGCTGTTCTCGGCGACCATCGCCCGTGACATCGCGGTTCTGGCCAAGCGCTACCAGAACGATGCCATCCGCATCGACACCGTTGATCGCAGCCAGCCGCACAACGACATCGAATACCGCGCCATGCGCGTTATCCCGAACCAGATCGAAGGCGCTGTTGTTAACGTTCTGCGTTACTTCGAAGCCCCGAGCGTTCTGGTCTTCTGCTCGACCCGCGCCAGCGTAAACAACCTGCAAGCAGCCCTGCTTGAGCGTGGTTTCGCCTCGGTCGCCCTGTCGGGTGAAATGGGCCAGCGCGAACGTAACGAAGCGCTGCAAGCGCTGCGTGACGGCCGTGCCCGCGTCTGCGTGGCGACCGACGTTGCGGCTCGTGGTCTGGATCTGCCGGATCTGGGTCTGGTGGTTCACGCCGAACTGCCGATCAACAAGGCCACCATGCTTCACCGTTCGGGCCGTACCGGCCGTGCGGGCAAGAAGGGTGTCTCGGTTCTGCTGGTTCCGCATTCTCGTCGTCGCAAGGCTGAAATGCTGCTGAATGCTGCCGGTGTTGAAGCTGTCTGGTCGGGTGCGCCGACGTCGGAAGAAATTCTGGTCAAGGACGAGCAACGCCTTCTGGCCGCGCCGATCTTCACGCAAGAACCGGCTGCCAGCGATGCAGAACTGATCGCGCAAATGGTTGCCGAGCGTACGCCGGACCAACTGGCTGCGGCTGTGGTCAACATGCTGCGCAAGAACCTGCCGACGCCTGCGAACCTGAGCGATCCGGGCGAAGGCCCGCAGCGCAAGCCGCGTCGTGAAGGCGAAGCCTATGAGCCGTCCTCGTCGCCGTTCGACCGTCTGTCGTCGGACGAGTGCACCTGGTTCCGCATGGACATCGGTCGCAACCGCAATGCCGATCCGAAATGGCTGATCCCTATGATCTGCCGCATCGGCGGTATCACCAAGGCGCAGATCGGTTCGATCAAGACCTTCCCCGAAGAGACCCGTTTCGAAATCGCGACCAGCCATGCTGAAGCGTTCAAGAAGCTGGCCGAAATGAACACTCAAGAAGCCAACATCACCAGCTCGGAAGCGCCTGCTGCCGGTATGTTCAAGGGTGGTCACCGTAATGGTCCGCGTGAAGGCGGTCGTGACTTTGGTGGTCGCGAGGGCGGTCGTCCGTCGTTCGGCCGCAAGCCGTTCGGTGGCAATGACCGTGGCGACCGTGCCGAGCGTCCGCGTGGCGAATGGCAGGAGCGTAGCGAATTCAAGCCGCGCACCGAGGGCGGTGACCGTCCTGACCGTGGCGCCAAGCCGTTCCGCCCGCGTGGTGATTTCGACAACAAGCCGTCGGGCTTCAAGGGCAAGCCTGCGGGCGGTAAGCCTTATGCCGGTAAGCCGGCAGCTGCCGGTGGCAAGCCGGGCTTCAAGAAGCCGCGCCGCTTCGACTGATAGCTGAAACTGCTAACGCGGTTCTGTGATTTGCCTCCGGTGAAAACCGGAGGCATTTTGCGTTTATGAGCATGCACCCAGCCGAAGGGCGGTTTGCCTCGTTCGAGGCCTTCTATCCCTATTATATTCACGAGCATTCCAACCGGGCCTGTCGACGTATCCATGTGGTCGGGACGGGGTTGGTGATTGCCGCCTTTGTCGCCTTCTTGGCGACGCGCAATGCGTGGTGGCTGCTGGCCATGCCGTTGCTGGGCTATGGCTTTGCCTGGGTGGGGCATTTCTTTTTCGAGAAGAACCGGCCCGCGACGTTCAAATATCCGCTGTGGAGCCTGATGGGCGATTTTCGGCTGTTCTGGGAAACCGTCAGCGGCAAGCGCCGGTTCTGAGGCCTTAGCGGCGAGGCTGGCGCTGGGTGAAGCTGTAGCAGCCCTCGAACGCTGTCGGCTGCCAGTCGGCAAAACCGGCGTCTGGGACGTTGAAATGCGCAAAGGCATGGCCCCAGCCGCCTTCATTATGGGCAAGGCTTGCCTTGGCACCGAGGGCTGCGTGGGTCTTGGCCGAAACCACAGGCAGGCGCAGCTTGGCCGCCTGCATTTTACGGCCAGCCCGTTTCAGCGCCCGTATCAGGGTCGGAATGGCGCTGGCAGGCGCACGGTTCAGTGCGATCAGGTCGATGATTTCGAGTGTGACGACCTCGACAGGGCCAACCTTGGACAACTGTCCCATGGCATAGGCGCACAGGCCCTGATCGTCATAATAGCCCAGAAGCACCGGAGGCGAGGCAAGGTCCGGCATGGCCAGCCGCCAGCGCATAAGGGCGGGGCTGCGATCGACGACCAGTGCGCCGTCCGCTTTTAACTGCTGCCAGAAGCTGCCGAAGGCGGAGGTGTCGGACAGATCCGCAATGGCGCGCACACCGTCAGGCCATACCATGCTGCGCGGATCAAAGACCGGACCGGTTCGCGGCAGAAACCTTTCGCCCAGCAGTGGATAGAGCGCCGGAATGCGCGCCCCCAGACTGCGCAGGCCCTTGGCGACAAAAATGCGCGAAGGGTCCAAAAGCCAGGCCAGCTTTACGTCATGGACCGGCGAGGCAAAGGGTTTCAGCCCATAGTGCCGGTAGATGGGCGAGCCGATGTCGTTGGCATTGAAGATGCTGACAGCGAACATATCGGTCTGGCCCAGAAAGGGCTGGATCAGTTCGCGCAGGGACCCTTTGGCGCGGGGCGAGACAATAATCGAATGGCCGGTGGCGGCTTCGTACACTGTCGAATCACGAACATAGCGTTGGCGGAAATTGCCTAGAAAGCCGTCGATGCGCCCGTCATTATCGATCACCCAGCCCATAGGCGATGTGCCGCGTGCGGGGTTGGATGCCAGCCAGCGCCACTGTGCCTCGCTCGGGACGGGCCAGTGAATATCTGTGTGGAGGGCGTTGACGCCTTCGATGTCGGCAAGTTCGAATGGCCGGACAGTCACGGGAAAACTCCGCGTACGCATTGTGGTCATTAGGCTTACTATGTGTCGAGGTGTCGCACCTCCTACAAAGGGCAGCGGTAAAGATTGTTTGCAATCTACGATTTTGTGACCGTTTTACGCCGGACATGGGTCGAAAAACGACGTTAACATCTTGTTACACGGCGCGTGTCGTGCTGTTTCTGACCGCTTTCGCGCCCGGTGGGGGCGCCAGACATGGAGTTCCGCGTGTCAGCGACGGAAAGTGGGGGCGCCCTAGACGCCGCGCCCCGTAAGACCTTCCTCGGGCATCCCCGAGGGCTGGTGGTGCTCTTCTTTACCGAGATGTGGGAGCGTTTCTCCTATTACGGTATGCGCGCCCTGCTGACGGTTTACCTCGTCCAGCACTTCCTGTTCGGCCCGAAAGAGGCTCAGGGTATCTACGCTGCCTATGCGGCGATGGTTTATCTGATGCCGGTTCTGGGCGGTATGATTGCCGACCGTTATCTGGGGGCCCGCAAGGCCGTCATCATCGGCGCAGTGATGCTGGTGGCCGGTCACTTTGCCATGGCCTTCGAAGGTGAAGGCGGCAAGGAGCGTATGACGGTCGACGGCCAGACCTATCAGGTCCAGGTCGACGGTCGTGATCAGAACCGCAAGATGTTCGTGGTCAATGACGCAGGCGAGCGTGCCGAGATCAAGATCTCGGGCGAGGGCGTCACCCGCGTTGAGCCGCTGGCCGAAGGCCAGACCGGCTTCCCGAACACGGTCCCGACCGGTGGCTATACCACCGAGATCACCCGTGATCTGGGCTTTGGCGAGCCGATGCTGTTCTTCGCCCTGTCGCTGATCATTGTCGGCGTGGGCTTCCTGAAGGCCAATATCTCGACCGTTGTGGGCGCGCTCTATGAAGAGAACGATCCGCGTCGTGACGGTGGTTTCACCATCTTCTATGTCGGCATCAACCTCGGCTCGTTCCTGGCGACCGCGGCCTGCTCGTATCTGGGCTATAATTATGGCTGGGCCTATGGCTTCGGTCTGGCCGGTATCGGCATGCTGATTGGTCTGGTGACCTTCCTGCTGGGTCAGTCGTGGCTGGAAGGCCGTGGCGGACCGCCGCAACCAATCAAGGGTCGCCGCATCCTTGGCGTGCCGGTCGAGCCGTTCTTCTGGATCGCCACCATTGTTTCGGTCTTCCCGATCTGGATGCTGATGCAGCGTCACGGCATCATCGAAGCGGTGCTGATCCCTGTGGCGGCTGTAACCTTTGCGCTGGTCGTCGGTACAACCGTCTTCACCCTGAAGGGTGCCGAGCGTTCGCGTATGCTGGTCGCACAGGTGCTGATCTTCTTCTCGGTGCTGTTCTGGGCGCTGTTCGAACAGGCTGGCTCGTCGCTGACCCTGTTTGCCGACCAATCCACGCAGATGCCGAACTGGTTCAATGCCGGTTACACCCAGATGTTCAACCCGGGCATCATTGTTCTGGGCGGTCCTCTGGTTGCGGCCCTGTGGGTCTGGCTGGGCAAGCGCAACAAAGAGCCTTCGACACCGGTCAAGTTCTCGGTGGCACTGGCGCTTGTGGGCGCAGGCTTCCTGCTGTTGGCATGGGCCGCATCTTCGCAGGCTAACGACGCCTTCAAGGTGCCGTTGATGTTCCTGTTCCTGACCTATCTGCTGCACACGCTGGGCGAGCTGTGCCTGTCGCCGGTTGGCCTGTCGATGATCACCAAACTGTCGGTGGCGCGCATGGTCGGCATGATGATGGGCGTCTGGTTCCTGTCCTCGTCGGTAGCGCACATCGTGGCCGGTGTGATCGCCAAGGCGACCGCAACCGACACGATTGCCGGTGTGGTCACCGACCCGTCCAAGGCGCTGGAAAGCTATACTTCGATGTACAGCACCATCGGTTGGACCGGTGTTGGCGTCGGCGTTCTGCTGTTGCTGCTGTCGCCGCTGCTGAAGAAGGGCATGGCGGGTATCCGCTAAGCCTTCCGGTTACGGCTTGATAAAAAAGAAGGCGGCATCCCCGAGGGGGTGCCGCCTTTTTTAGTGGCCTGACGTTTGTGCCGGTATGGCAGGGAAAGTGTCAGGTGTTCCGGTGGCGCGACAGGATCGCCACGCTTGGAAGCCTCAGAACGTCTTGCGCAGACGGATCTGGTAGAAGGTGCGCGGATCAACGAAGCGATGCTCGACAAAGCTGATCGGGCGGCTGACGCGGTCGCCATAGACGGTGCGTTCGATGTTGAAGTCGTCCCAGATATTGACCTGAGCGCGGATCGACAGGGTCGGGGCGGGCTTATACTCGGCCCACAGCTCGTAATAGTCGCTGCCCTTCCAGCCCGAAGTCTGGTCCGGCTGATAGTTCATCTGGCCCAGACGCGGGATCCATGCGCCACCCCATTGCAGCTTCCACGAGGTGATGTCCTGCTGGAAGGAGACCACGGCCTGAGAGGCGCGGACACCCGAGATCGGGCGTTTCTGGCCGGTGGTCGGGTCGGTAACCTCGGTCTTGTTCCAGCTGTTGCGGAAACCGAACTGGCCGCCGTTGATGCCCATCTTGTCCAAAGGCAGGGTGACGTTCAGGTTGAGCTGGTCCAGCGTGCCTTCGCCGATATTGCCGACCGCCGCGAGGCCGCCGTCCAGCGGGATCAGGTCGATGGCGTCGCGGATTTCATCGTGGCGCAGGCCGATGCTGACAACACCTTCGTCCCAGAAGCGTTTTTCATAGGTGATCTCGCTGACCCAGCGCTGCTCGGGGCTGAGATTCACATTGCCGCCCATGACGTTTTCTTCGGACAGGCTGGCCGAGGCGGCAAAGTCCTCGAAGTTCAGCTGGCCGACCACACGCTCGAAGCGCAGGCGCAGCTGGTTCTTGTCGCGCGGGTTCCATGTCAGCAAAATGCGCGGCTTGGCAAAGAAGAAGCTTTTCTCCTGATCGGCATCGCCTGACTGGCTGATGGTGGAGTTTTCAAGACGCAGGCCGCCTTCCAGCGTCCATTTCGGATTGATGCGCCATGTGCCCTTGCCGAACAGTTCGCCGCGCGTTTCCTCGACCTTAACCGAGGCCGAGGGCAGCGGGATATTGGTGCCGCCGACCGAATAGGCCTGCTGGGTTTCCAGCATGTTGTAGGCGACCTCGCCGCCAGCCTCGAAGTCCATGCTGGCATTGCGCTCGAAGCGGACAAGGCTGCGCAGGATGGTTTCGGACGCATCGCCGGTCGAGGCAAAGCGCTGTTCCGGATCGCTGACGCCGTCGATACGGGTATTGGAGATGGAGACGTTGTCGAAATCGCTGAACTCGTGGATCAGGCGGGTTTCCAGCTTGGTGCGCGTGGTCAGCGGGCGGGTAAAGACAGCGCCGACCTCCCCGCTGGAACCGTCATTGTCCGAGCGGCTGTCGCGCAGGACGTTCGGGGCCGTTTGCAGGTTGATATTGTGCCAGTCATTGACGCCGTAGCGGGCGGTCAGGTCCAGCTTGCCGCCGAGGACCGGACCGGACCAGTTGCCACGGATCGAGTTGCCGCCGCCATAACCGTCATTCCAGTATGTCTCGCTGCGGGTGACATTGCCGTTGGCATCGACGCGTTGCAGGGGGCCTGTGCCGTTGGAATCGCTGGTCGAGATGCCGTCACCGAGGGTCACGCCCCAGGTATAGTCACCCTTGCGGCGGGTGAACTGGTAGGTGCCGCCGAACAGGTCCTGTCCGCCTTCGAACAGGCTGGCATTGAAGGTGGCAATGTGTTCGCTGCTGGCGGTATTTTTCAGGATGACGTTGGCGACAACGGCATAGCCTTGCATCTCGATACCGGGGGCACCGCCACGAACCAGCTCGATGCGCTCGACCTGTGCGGCAAGGGTGCGGCCCAGAACGTTCGAGCCGGTGTCGTTCTTGGAAGCAGGGCGGCTGCCATTGATCAGGATATTGCCGACCGCACCTTCGAAACCGCGTGCGCCGTCGCCGTCATTGACCGAGAAACCGGGAACGCGGTTGACCATGTCCAGCGCCGTATTGGGGCGGTAGTTGGCAAAGAATTCCGGCTGGAAGATCAGCACGCCGTGCTCGCCGGTTTGCGGCATGGAGGCGGGCGGGGTGTCGGCATGTGCATGGGACGGCAGGGCCATCACGGGCACCATGAGGGCGGCAATCAGGGCGGTTCCGGTCAGCAGGTGATGGCGCATCGCTTAATGTTCCTTGAACTTCGTTGCACCATCAAATGCGGCTTTTAGAGTACGATCTCCAGTTACAAGACAGACAGGTGAGTTACATCGAAGACAGGATTACGCGACTGTAATGATTATGAATATTGGTTTGAGATAAGGTGGTTTGATGAAAACTTCCCTCGCCCGTCTGGCTGTTTCGCTCCTGTTGTCTTTGTCGCCTGCGACGGCCTTGGCCGTGACGCAGGACTATAGTGTCGATCCCGCAAACAGGACGGACGAAACCCCGTCGCAGGTCGAGGAGATTGTGGTGGTGGCCCGTCGGGCGGGGCTGCCGATCTGGACCGTTCGGCGTGGTGACGAGGGCGTCCTTATACTGGCGGGTATGATCCGCGAGGTGCCCGACGATTTCGAGTGGCGGCCTGCGGCCCTGGAAGATGCGGTATCGCGCTCAACCCGCGTGTTGTTCCCGCAAGAAGGGAAGGCCTCGCCTGCGGATATCTTCCGTATCATCTGGCGCTCGCGCACCATTGCCTTTTTGCCCAATGACACGCGGGCGGCGGATTATCTGTCGGCGGAGGACATGGCGCGCCTGACGACATTGATGGCGGGCGAGCGCAGTGACAACTGGCAGCGGACCAGCTTCCTGATGACGGCGATCACGCTGATCAAGGAACAGGGCGGCGAGAAGGATTCCAAGTCACCGCGTATCGAACGCGCGGTCGAGCGGGCCGCACGACGGGCCGGTGTCAAAACCCATCATATCGGCGTGGTGCGCGGCAATGAACTGGTGGAGACTTTGATCTCGGCACCGCCCCAGACGCACATCCCTTGTCTGGATGCGGCCATGTCGGTGGCGGAGTATGGTCCGACGGCTGTGGCTGACCGCGCCGCCGCTTGGAGCCGTCTGGATGTGAAGGGCGTTCTGGCATCGCCGGTCGATCTGGCCATGGATGTGTGCTGGCCATGGGGCGATCCCGAGGTGCGCCCGCGTGCGCGTGCCGAATGGGTCAATGCCATCTCCACCGCCATTGCCGACGAGGGCGTGACGCTGGCTATCGCACCGGTTCGCACATTGGGCGAAGAGGGCGGGGTGCTGGACATGCTGGTGGCGGCCGGTTTCGAGATCGACGGGCCGGACTGGAAGTGATGGTAAAATAATTTGACGTAAATAGGTGCGCGTCCGACTGTCCTTGCAAAGAGGGAGGATGCCGGATGATCGAACTGCACGGGTGCGATACGCCCAATGGCCACAAGGTGGCGATACTGCTGGCTGAACTGGAGCGGGCAGGGGCAGGGCTGGCGCACAGCACGACCAAATATAATCTGCTGGAGGGACACCATCTGGAGCCCGCCTTCGCGCAGATCAATCCGAACCGCAGACTGCCTGCCATTGTGGATCATGATCCGGCAGGCGGCGGTGAGCCGGTGGCGGTGTTCGAGAGCGGGGCCATCCTGCTCTATCTGGCCGAGAAGACGGGGCGGTTCTTGCCTGCCGATACGCAACAGCGGGCGCAGGCATTAAGCTGGCTGTTCTGGCAGATGGCGTCGCTGGGGCCGCAACACGGACAGGCGCACCACTTCTTGCGTTATGCACCCGAGCCGCCGGAGTATGCGGTCACGCGCTATACTAGGGAGGCGCACCGCCTGTTCGATGTGCTGGAGGGGCGGCTGTCACAGGTGGACTATCTGGCAGGCGAATATTCCATCGCCGACATGGCTGTCTGGCCGTGGGTGCGGGCCAGCCGCGCCATCGATATGGATGTGTCGCAATGGTCCGCGCTGAAACGCTGGTTCGATCGGGTAGGGGCGCGAGAGGCCGTGCAACTCTATGCCGAGGTGCCAAAAGACCACCCCGCCCAGGCCCGCCACATGAAGCTGTCACCCGAGCAGTGGTCGGTGCTGTTTGGCGACAGGATGTGGGGTGCCGCCAAGGGGTAGGTGCGTCTGTGCCTAAAAGGATCTAGTCTGGGGGTAATCGAACGGAGTTGGCTATGGTCAAGGCGTCGGATGATTTCCCGCAAGGTGTGGTCCATGAGGCCGGTGCCGATATGGAGGCGGCCATTCGTGCGGACGGGGAGGTTCTGGCCCTGTGGCAAGGGCTGACCCCTTTGGGCCGCAACGAGTTCATCTGCTGGGTCGAGGATGCCAAACAGGCTGCGACCCGCCAAAAGCGTATCGTGCGCACCATCGAGGAAATGCTCGAGGGCAAGCGTCGTCCCTGCTGTTGGCCTGGATGCGTCCACCGCACGGACAAACCGCCGTCAAAATGGCAGCAGGCGATGAAGGAAGGGCGTAAGGTTTGAGGATGTCACAAGGTATAAAGGCCACCCGTCGGGGTGGCCTTTAGTTTGGGTATTCTGCAGCGGGATTATTGCGGTCCCTGGAAGGGGAAGGGGCGGGCATTGCTGAACTTGGCGGTGGTGTCGCCAGAGTGGGTGTTGATCTGGTTTTCACCCAGTTCGAGGCGCTTGACCGGTGCGTTGGGCGAGAAGTCGATCTTCTTCAGGTCTACCCAGAAGGTGTTGGGGGTCAGGGCTGACTCGAAGAAGTAGAGCTTGCGCTTGTGATCGACGACTGTGCGCCAGCGGGTCGAGGAGATGTTCGGCTGGTCCGGTGTCGAGATGCCGAACGGCACCGAGACGTTACGGATCACGCTGAACACGCTGGCCAGAGCCATGTTCTGGTCTTCGAACTTGGGGATGGCATTGGTGTAGAAGGCGGCGCGGGCAAAGCGGTCTGCGGCGCGGTTGGTGCCCGGCAGCATGACGGTGCCACCAATGTCCTGCCAGTAGCTGTTCAAAGCCAGTTGCTGATCAAAGGTCGGCGAGTTGGTCATCACCTGATAATCGCGGTTGTGGTGGATCACCAACTTGCCGTCGATATATTCGAAGATGGCGCTGTCACCGCCGGAGTCCGACAAGGACAGGTGCAGGGTGGTCAGGCGATCCTGACCCGGCACATTGTCGCTGACTAACACAAAAGGCTCGTCGCGCAGGGCTTCGACGGCTTCGGCCACAGTGGCATAGTTGTCGAGCGCATACTGGGCCCAGGCGGCGATGCTGAGGGCGGGCTTGTTCGGATCATAGGCGGGGTATTGCGACTCGACGAGCCACAGGACATTGGCGACCAGTCCCATTTCATTGACGCCATCCACGGTCGAGATGTCATAGCCGCTGGAAATGACACTGCCGTATTTCGACTTCCATTTTAGTGAATTGGGACCGCCGGCACCGTCGCGATCAATACCGCGCGGAAAGATCCAGAGATTGGTCATAATCTCGTCTTTCCAGTCCATCGAGCGGGCCGTGATAACGGCACCGTCATGGCCATGATAGACGAGGCGGGTGCAGGCCTCTGCAACAGGAGCGGCGAGGGCGAGGGTGACGGCGAGCGCTAACGCGCCCTTCTTCATTCCATTACGCATGTCGTTTCCTTTGTAGGTCAGTAGGTGAGCGACAGGCCCAGAACGGGTCCGTGGCGCGAAACCTTCCAGTCGAAACGCTGGCCGGTAAAATCATCTTGTTCGTAGTTCTGTTGCAGCATGCGGTAGCCCGCATTCACGGACACTGCGCCATCGCCCAGCGGCGTGCGATATGAGGCCAGCGCCTGCCATGATACGCTGTGGCGGTCATTATCGCCCAGGCCACCGGCATCGACTTGCGCGCGCAGGGTCCAGCGATCTGTGACATCCCCCTCGACCCGCAGGCCCAGCAGCAGGTCTGTCCACTCAGCTCCCTTTTGCGAAGCGCCCAGAGGGGTGGCCAGATTGGCTTGCAGCTTGCTCCATCGGGCGCCGACGATAGGCTCGACACGCAAGGCGCGCAGGTCTCCAAAAGCTGTGCGGCCACCGAGCGGATCATCAATCAGTCGATAAAGGATACCCCCTGATACCGTGGTCGTGCGGGTGCCGAGATTGGCGGGCATGCCCAGCAGAGACACATCTTCGGCGGTCTTGGCATATTGGTAGTCGACATAGCCGCCCCAGCGACCTTTGCGGATCTCGACATCGCCCATGACCACGCTTTCCACCTGATCGAAGGCATCAGAGAAAGGCACATCGACGGGGGCTTTATGTCCGGCCAGCGTGACATTGCCGTCAAGAGATGTAGCCCAGACATAGGGACTGACGGTTACGCGCCATTTATCGGCAGAGGGGGCGGTCTGGGCGGCAGCACTCCCTCCTGCAACAGTGGCTATCACGCCAAGGACAAGGGAGGTGGTGCGCAGGGGGATCATGGCGGGCTTTACTCACAACGACCGAAGGAAACGGTTATGAGTGAAGGTGATCAAACTTAAAGAACGATGTGATTTAAGATAAGGGAAAGCCCTCGGTCCGCTTCAAGCCTATGGCGATTTGCGCCAGATATTTTGATGAAAAAGTCAGCCGGAAATGACCCTTAAACCTCAGGGCAAAGGCATCCGGCTGACTTTCAAGCTTTAGACGGCGGTGCCGCCGACGGTGAGGCCGCCCATTTTGAGGCTGGGCTGGCCGATGCCGACGGGGACGCCTTGTCCGGCCTTGCCGCAGGTGCCGACGCCGGGGTCGAAGGCGAAGTCGTCGCCGATCATTTCGATCTTGGTCAGGGCGGTGGCACCGTCACCGATCAGGGTGGCGCCGCGTACCGGCGTGGTGATCTTGCCGTCCTCGATCAGATAGGCCTCGGTGCACTGGAACACGAACTTGCCGTTGGTGATATCCACCTGACCGCCGCCGAAATTGGCGGCATAGAGGCCGCGCTTGGTCGAGGCGATCATGTCGTCGAACTTGTCGTTGCCCGCTTCCATAAAGGTGTTGGTCATGCGTGGCATGGGCTGGTGGGCAAAGGACTGGCGACGGCCATTGCCGGTGGCCTTGGCCCCGAGCTGGCGGGCCGACAGACGGTCGTGCATCAGGCCGACCATGATGCCGTCCTCGATCAGCACGGTGCGCGAGGTCGGGGTGCCTTCGTCATCGAAGGATAGCGAGCCGCGACGGTCGGCAATCGAGCCGTCATCGACAATGGTGACGCCCGGTGCGGCGACGCGCTGGCCCATCTTGCCGGTAAAGACCGACGAGCCCTTGCGGTGGAAGTCGCCCTCGAAGCCGTGGCCGATGGCTTCGTGCAGCAGCACGCCCGGCCAGCCTGCGCCCATGACCACATCCATTTCACCGGCGGGGCAGTCGATGGCCTCCAGATTGACCATGGCCTGACGGATCGATTCATCGACCTGAGCCTGCCAGCGTTCCGGCTTGATCCATTCCTCGAAGGGCGAGCGGCCACCGGCACCCGATGATGCTGTTTCGCGACGCCCGTTCTTTTCGACCGTCACCGAGACGTTCAGGCGCACCAGAGGGCGGATGTCGGAAAGGATCTGGCCATCGCCGCGCAGGATGTCGATGGAGCGGCGCTCGCCGACAATCGAGGCCGAGACCTGCACCACATGCGGATCACGCGCACGGGCAAAGGCGTCGATCTCGGCCAGCAAGGCGATCTTGTCCGAGAAGGACGGGCTGAGCAGCGGATCGATCGGGGCGTAAAGGCGCTGGTTGGTGGCCAGCGGGGCATCCGCAACGATGGCCGAATGACCGCGCTTGGCCAGAGCCGCGCTGTCGCCGGCACGGCGAATGGCGGCGGCGGAGGTTTCGTTGGCATGGGCAAAGCCCGCCGTCTCGCCGGCCACGACGCGCAGGCCGAAACCTTCGGAGGCGTCATAATTGGCGTTCTTCAGGCGACCGTCATCGAACAGCAGGGCTTCGCTCTCGGTCTTTTCGAGGAACAGTTCGCCATCGTCCGCGCCGTCCAGCGCGGTTCGCAGGATGGACAGGGCCTCGGACGCATCGACACCGGCGGCGTCGAGAATGGGGGAGGGCGAAGGAGCATTAGCCGATTGGGTCATGCCCGCTAGATAGGCATGAATGGACCGTTCGTCATCATGGTCCGCACACGCCGCCATAAGAAAAGCCCCCGTAACCGGCAGCAGGAACCGGAAAACGGGGGCTGTAACGCTTTTGGGTGACCGCGCAGGGGAGAGGGGGCGGTCGCTAAAAGCGGTTCTAGCTGGTGACGACCTCGGCCTCGCCCGTCAGGGTCTGGCGAAGTTCGGACGGCTGGCGGGTCAGTCGGACGCGGGTGTCGCCCGAGCCGTCAATGGTGACAATGCCGTCAGCGGAGGTGCGGACGCTGGCATCGCCGCTGACACGGATGGTGGCATCGCGGGTCAGAAGCTCGTCCAGCTTGACCGAGTTGTAGCCAGAGGCATCGACCTTGAGGGTCTGGGTATTGCCCTTGAACTCGGCATCGGCATTGCCGACCAGCGTCAGGTCCAGCGACGGCTGGTTATAGCCGTTCACTTCCAGATCGGTCTGGCCCGACAGGGTGAAGGCCTTGACCGCTCCGCCCTTGATGCGGACGGTCAGGCGGTCACGCTCGCTGGAGCCGGAAACACCGGAACCGGTCCACTGGATATAACCGCGCGAGGGCAGGTCATTATCGTCCAGTGTCAGGCGATTGCCATCCAGTTTGACGGCGTCGACATAGTCCTTGGGACCCGAGACAAAGATGCCCGTTTCGCTGCTGGCAGCGTCATACACGACGGTGATGGGCATATCGATGGCCAGGCTTTCGCTGCCGGTCCAGGCGATGGTGCGCTGGATGTCTGGCTGCTGGGGACCGGCACGTTCAAAGCGGAAATTGTCATCCTTTTCGCTGACAACCCAGGTCCAGCTGTGGCGGGCAAGGTCCGAGCCGCCGACAGCAAAGGCGCCGCCCATGCCGACGATGGCCAAAACCAGACCGGCACCGGAAATGACGAGGAGATTGCGGATCATGATAGGTATCCTCTTCTTTCTTTAGGGCGCGATCAGGCCTTGGCCGGTTCGAGCGCGGGTTTGATGACGCGGTAGTGCAGGCGGGCGTACCAGATGGTGGCGTCGATCATCCATTTGATCAGAATGGCCATCAGACCGATCATGAAGACGCCCAGACCCATCAGGCCGATGCCCATAAGGATGGCGGCAAGGATACCGCCCGGCAGGCCGGCAAATGAGCCCACCACCATGACAGCGCCACCGGCGATAAAGATGCCGATACCTGCGATCAGGAAGCCGATGACGGTGCCGAAGATCGGCAGGACCAGCGGCAGCAGGATCAGGATGTCGATCGCGCCAAGGCCGATAATGCCGAAGATGGCACCCATGGCATTGGAGGCGGTCGGTTGCTGGCTCCAAGCCTTGGCACCGGCCTCGGCCTTTAGCTCGCGGGCGATGCGGTCGGGATCGCCCAGAGCACCGGCAACCTCCTGTTCGCTGCGACCGGCGGCGCGGCCTTCGTCGAAATGGGCCTCGTAGTCGGCGACAATGTCGTCAGCGGCAGCTTGCGTCAGGCCGACAAGGCCTTTGCGAAGGCGGGCGAGGAACTCGTTGCGGTTCATTATTCAGCTCCCTTGTCAGAGGCGTCGCCGGTTGCGGCTGTCAGGGCCAGTACGGGGTCCGGAGCGCCGGCATTGATGGTGTCTTGAGTGGCGGCTTCGGTCAGAAGCTGGTCCACCGAACGGGCAAAGGCTTCCCATTCTGCGCCCTGTGCCTTGAGGGCTTCATGGCCGCGAACGGTCAGGCGGTAATATTTGCGCGACGGGCCGCTGGATGATTCGACCAGATAGGTTTCAACCAGTCCGTCGGTCTGCATGCGGCGCATCAGCGGATAAATCGTGCCTTCGCCCATTCCGATGGCGTCGGACAGTCGCGAGGCGATCTCGTAGGCGTAGCTGTCGGTTCGGGCCAACAGCGCAAGGACGCAGAGGCCCAAAACGCCTTTCTTCAGTTGGATGTCGATGGTTTCGGGCATGTTCTTCCCTCGTTTGATGATTGAAGGGGTAACGCAAGGTATCTTGCCACGCAAGGTACCTATTTAAACATAAACACCTTTTAATCTGGCATTTCCCCAATCCTTGTGAGGCGGAAACGGCCAGACCGCTTGCCCCGAAGCTGTTCATCCGATAACGACCCCTCAAACGCTGCGGTTTTTATGGGCTGCAGCGCGTTTGCGATTGGATCGCAAATGTCTGCTGCGGAACGATTTATGAGGACTTCTCGAATGGGGATGGGCACGCGAGCGATAACGCGGATGGGGGCGGGGATCGCCACTGCTGCGCTTGGCGCATTCGTCGCTGCGCCGACATGGGCGCAGGAACTTTTGGGGCAGCCGACCCCGGGTGCAATCGGTCTTCAGCAGAGCGCGTCTCCGCTGAAGCACGAAGTTACCTTCTTCCATAACTATGTGCTGCTGCCGATGTGCATCGGTATCAGCGTTCTGGTTCTGGCACTGCTGCTGTGGATCGCCGTGCGCTATAACAAGCGTTCGAACCCGATCGCGGCCAAGTGGAGCCATAATACGACGATCGAAGTGATCTGGACGGTTGTGCCGATCCTGATCCTGTTCGTGATCGCCTTCTTCTCGTTCCGCCTGCTGTTCGCCTACGAGAACATGCCGGAACCGGACGTTCGCGTTAAGATCACCGGCAACCAGTGGAACTGGGCGTACGAGTATCCGGACCACAAGGTGCCGGAATACATCTCGAACATGCTGCCGGAAGACAAGACCACCAAGCAACTGTTCCGTCTGGCTGCCGACCAGCCGATGGTGGTGCCGGTGGGCGCGACTGTCGAACTGCTGATCACCGCTTCGGACGTGATCCACGCTGTGGCCGTTCCGGCTTTCGGCGTTAAGATTGACGCCATCCCGGGCCGCACCAACCACACCTGGTTCAAGGCCGAGAAGACCGGCACCTATTATGGCCAGTGCTCGGAACTTTGCGGTGTCGACCACGCCTTCATGCCGATCCAGGTCAATGTTGTGACCCAGGCCGAGTTTGAAGCCTGGCTGGCTTCCAAGGGCGGCTCGATGCCCGGTACCGAAGAAGCGGCTGCTGCCGCGGCTCCGGCGGCTGTAATCGATAATGCTGCGGCTTCGGCTGACGCTGCTGCCGTTCCTGCCCCTGTTTTGGCCCCGACCGCTGCCGCTCCCGCGGCTCCTGCTGCCGCGCCTGTCGCGCCAGCAGCCCAGTAATAGAGCGAGAGCAGATCTAAAATGGCTAGCGCTAGCGCAACTGACAATCACGTGCCGGGGTTCTTTACCCGTTGGTTCTTCTCGACCAACCACAAAGACATCGGCGTCCTGTACCTAATCTTCGCTATCTTCACCGGTCTGGTGGGTGGCGCACTGTCGGGCCTGATCCGCTGGGAACTGGCAGAGCCGGGTATCCAGCTCTTCAAAGAAGGCACGATCATCCAGCAACTGGGTCTCGTCGAGGCCTCCAAGCACGGCTATAATGTTACGGTCACGGCCCACGCCCTGATCATGGTGTTCTTCGTGGTCATGCCGGCGACGATGGGTGGCTTTGCCAACTATTTCACGCCGATCATGATCGGTGCACCGGATATGGCCTTCCCGCGCCTGAACAACATCTCGTTCTGGATGCTGGTGGCCGGCTTTATCATGCTGTGCATCTCGATGTTTGTGGACGGTGGTCCGGGACGCGGCTTCGGCGGCGGCTGGACAGCTTATCCGCCGCTATCGACCATGGGCCATACAGGTCCGTCGTTCGATATGGCGATCTTCTCGCTGCATATTGCCGGTATCTCGTCGATCCTCGGCTCGATCAACTTCATCACCACCATCTTCAACATGCGCGCACCGGGTATGACCCTGCACCGCATGCCGCTGTTTGCGTGGGGTGTGCTGATCACGGCCTTCCTGCTGCTGCTGTCGCTGCCGGTTCTGGCGGGCGCCATCACCATGCTGCTGACCGACCGTAACTTCGGCACCAGCTTCTTCGATCCGGCCGGTGGCGGTGATCCGGTCATGTACCAGCACCTGTTCTGGTTCTTCGGTCACCCCGAAGTGTACATCATGATCCTGCCGGGCTTCGGCATCATCTCGCACATCGTTTCGACCTTCTCGAAGAAGCCGATCTTCGGCTACCTCGCCATGGCCTACGCCATGGTCGCCATCGGCTTCATCGGCTTCATCGTGTGGGCTCACCACATGTACACCGTGGGCATGAGCATCAACCTGCGCGCCTACTTCGTGGCCGCGACCATGATCATCGCCGTGCCGACGGGCGTGAAGATCTTCAGCTGGATCGCCACCATGTGGGGCGGCTCGCTGACCTTCAAAACCCCGATGCTGTGGGCGATGGGCTTCATCTTCCTGTTCACCGTCGGTGGTGTGACCGGTGTGGTGCTGTCGAACGCCGGCATGGACTACTCGCTGCACGACACCTACTACGTCGTCGCCCACTTCCACTATGTGCTGTCGCTGGGTGCCGTCTTCTCGATCTTCGCCGGTTTCTACTACTGGTTCGAGAAGATGTTCGGTGTGAAGTACAACGAGTTCCTGGGCCAGTTGCACTTCTGGATCATGTTCGTCGGTGTGAACGTGGTCTTCTTCCCGCAGCACTTCCTGGGTCTGCAAGGCATGCCGCGTCGTTATATCGACTATCCGGAAGCCTACACCCTGTGGAACCACGTTTCGTCGGTGGGTTACCTGATCACCATCGTCGGCGTCGGTGTCTTCCTGGTTATGCTGCTTGAAGCTGCCATCCGTCGCCGTCCGGCAGAGGCCAATCCGTGGGGCGAAGGCGCTACCACTCTGGAATGGACCCTGTCTTCGCCGCCGCCCTACCACCAGTTCAATGAACTGCCGGTGGTGAAAGCGGACGATCACCACTAATATCCCTCTCCAAGGGATAACAATGGAGAGGCCGCCCTTTCGAAATCCGAAGGGGCGGCCTTCGCCTTTTATGAATATGACAGAACGCCAAGCTCCCATCGTTACGACCGCCCAGCCGGAAGACTTCTTCCAGTTGCTGAAACCCCGCGTCATGTCTCTGGTCGTCTTTACGGCTCTGACAGGGATGATTGCGGCGCAGGGCCATATGCCGCTGCTGAACGCCGTCGTGGCGGTGATCTGTATTGCTGTGGGGGCCGGTGCTGCCGGTGCCCTGAACATGGCACTGGAGGGCGAGACAGACGCCCTGATGCGTCGCACGCGTGGCCGCCCCGTGGCGGCAGGTCGCGTCCGCAAGAATGACGCCATGAGCTATGGCGTGATCCTCTCGGTCTTTTCGGTCATGCTGCTGGGCATGGCGACCAACTGGCTGGCCGGTGGGCTGCTGGCGATGACCATCGTCTATTATGCGGGCTTCTATACGATGCTGCTCAAGCGTCGTACGCCGCAGAACATCGTCATTGGCGGGGCCGCAGGGGCCTTCCCGCCGGTGATCGGCTGGGCCGCAGCCACCGGCGATGCGCCGTGGCAGGCCTGGTTGTTGTTCCTGATTATCTTCTTGTGGACCCCGCCGCATTCGTGGGCGCTGGCGCTCTATTCGGCCGGTGACTATGCCAAGGCCGGTATCCCGATGATGCCTGTGGCCAAGGGTGCCAAGTCCACCCGTCTGCAGATCCTGATCTACACGCTGGTCTTTGTGCCGGTGGCGATCTTGCCGACCTTTGTGGGTGTTGGTGGCGTCATCTATGGCGTGGTGTCGATCACGGGCGGTCTGTTCTTCCTTTATCTGGCTTTGCGTCTGTGGCGTTCGCGCGCAGGTGACCAGCCCGACAAGGCCGAGGCCATAGGACGAGAAGCCGCATTGTACGATGTGCGCCTCGAGGCCAAACCGGCCCGCAACATGTTTGCTTTTTCCATCCTGTATCTGATGGCGTTGTTCTCGGCCCTGCTGGTTGAACAATTGCCGATCATTGGAGCCTGATGCCCATGAGCCAGCCCGAGTTCATCACACTGACGGACGAGCAGGTGAAGGCCCGCAAGCGCCGCAACATCGCCATCGCCTTTGGCCTGCTGGTGTTCATTGCGACCGTTTACGCCATCACCGTCTCGCGTATGCACGCCAACAACCAGGCCCGTCAGGCCCAGATCGCAGCCGAGAACGTGGCTGCCGGTGTTGTGGTGTCGGACCCTGTCGTCGCTGACAGCCCTGCGACGCCGACGACCGAGCAGCCCTAATGGCGGATCGGGAGGCCCAGAAGGCCGCCAACCGCAAGAATCTTGTCGCTATTCTTTGCGTGTTTGGTGTGATGGCTATGGTGGGGGCCGCGTTTGCGGCGGTGCCGCTATATCGTCTGTTCTGTCAGGTCACAGGTTTTGGCGGCACGGTTATGCTGGCCGAGAAGGCACCCGACGAGGTGCTGGACCAGACCGTGATGATCCACTTCGATACCAATGTGCGCAACCTGCCCATGACCTTCGAGGCCGAGCAGGTCAGCCAGCGTGTTCGCATCGGTGAAACGGGCATGGCCTATTTCAAGGTCAAGAACACCTCGAATGAAACGCTTCATGCCACCGCAGCCTATAATGTAGTGCCACTAAAAGCCGGTCCTTATTTCCAGAAACTGCAGTGTTTCTGTTTTGAAGGACAGGAAATCGCTCCGGGTGCGGAGATGATCTTCCCGATTCAGTATTTCGTTGCACCCGAACTGGCGACCGACCGTGAAGGGCGCGGCGTGAAAGAAATAACCCTGAGTTATACCTTTTACCCAACCAAAGGGTTTGATCCCGAGGTTTCCGCCCAATAGGCATTGGCAAACGCCATTCGGCAACGCTATAGCCTCACATAACTCGACTCTCGCCTTAATTCAGAGACCCTGGAATGGCCCACGCGAAACCACAACACGACTACCACCTGGTTGACCCCAGCCCATGGCCGCTGGCCACCTCCATGACCGTCGTGGTCATGCTGACGGGGGCTGTTGTCTGGATGAAGGGCATGTTTGGCCTGCCGGAAGGCTCCAAATGGATGTTCTTCGCCGGTCTGGCCGGCGTGCTTTTCTGCCTGTACGGCTGGTGGCGCGATGTCATCCGCGAAAGCCAGAAGGGTGACCACACGCCGGTCGTCCAACTGGGTCTGCGTTATGGCATGATCATGTTCATTGCTTCGGAAGTGATGCTGTTCGTCAGCTTCTTCTGGATGTTCTTCGACATGGCCATCTTCAACGAATCCCGCGCGGCTATTCCGGAAATCGGCAACTGGGCCGAAACCGGCGCAGCTTGGGCAACCTGGCCGCCCAAGGGCGTCGAGCTGCTGGACCCGTGGTCCTTGCCGCTGCTGAACACGGTGATCCTGCTGCTGTCGGGTACGACGGTAACCTGGGCGCACCATGCCATCATCAAGAACGACCGTGACGGTGCCAAGCTGGCGCTGTGGATCACGGTGGGTCTGGGTCTGATCTTCTCGGGCGTCCAAGCCTACGAATATTACCACATCATCCACAGCCACCTGTTCTTCAACGAGACGGCGACGAATTCGGGCCTGTACGGTTCGATGTTCTTCCTGATCACCGGCTTCCACGGTTTCCACGTTGCTGTCGGCACCATCTTCTTGGCCGTCTGCCTGCTGCGCCTGTATCTGGGCCAGATGTCGCCGGAGAAGCATTTCGGCTTCGAAGCGGCTGCCTGGTACTGGCACTTCGTGGACGTGGTCTGGCTGTTCCTGTTTGCCTTCATGTACGTCATTTACGGCTGATAGGCAGACCTGAAGTCTGATACCTAGAGACGGCGCGGAACTTAGGTTACGCGCCGTTTTTCGTGGGGGAAGCCGGATGACCGAAAGCCAGAAACTGCAGGCCCCGATATTACGCGGCAAGGCAGCGGTCTGGGCGGGCGTTCGGGGCCTGTGCCCGCAATGCGGACGCGGCCCCCTGTTTTCGGGCTGGCTCAAGGTGCGCGAAACGTGTGAGGCCTGCGGCTTTGCGTTGGGCAAGGTCGAGACGGGCGACGGTGCGGCCACCTTCATCATGCAGATCACCGGCATAACGGTGGGTATGTCGGCGGTGGCGTTCAATCTGGTCTATCGGCCGCCCCTGTGGGTCAATCTGGTTTTCTGGCTGCCGCTGGTGATTGTGGTGGCTGTGGGCTTGATGCGACCGGGAAAGGGGTTGATGACGGCGCTGAACCTGTTGCGATGCCGCACGGACGGTTGAAGGGGATATGATGAGCCAGAAACGCTTTCCTGTGGTGCTGACCGTTTTGACCGTGGTCATGCTGGCTGTGCTGGTCGCCCTTGGCGTGTGGCAGGTGCAGCGGTTGCAATGGAAGGAAGGGTTGCTGGCAGCGTCCGCCCGTTCCGAGCAGATGGCACCGGCACCGGTCGAGGCGGTTCTGGCCTCGGAGGCCCCTGAGTTCCGTAAAGTTCTGATGGTCTGTCGCGGGCTGAACACGGCCCCGTTTGTGACGCTGCGCTCTATCGAGGAAGGCCAGCCGGGCTACCGTCTGGTGTCTGCCTGTCCTCTGGCGGATGGCACAACAATCATGGTGGATCGCGGCTTTATCGCCGAGGGGTTCGAGGCGCGTCCTGTCGAGCGTAGCGATGCCGCCATGCCGGTGGCCTTTACCGGCGTGGTGCGTTCGGTCTCCGAACCATCGGGCATGACCCCGCCGCCGGAAGACCGCCTGTTCTATGGTCGCGACAATCAGGCCATGGCCAAGACGCTGGGCGTCACGGGGCCGGTATCGGACTGGCTGGTCTATGCGGCCACCCCGATCAATCCCGAGATCGAAGGTCTCCACCCGTCAGTGCCGCCTGCGGCCTTCAGCAATAACCACGCCGGTTATGCCGCGACGTGGTTCGGCCTCGCAGTTGTCCTGATCGGTGTCTATATAGGTCTGCTGCGCCGCCGCCTGATGCGTCCGGCCGATCTGCAAGGAAATACCCCCTGACTGTTCGCCTGCACACGCTGTCCAACGGCGTAAGACTGATTTGCGACCCGCTGGCCGGTCGTCGCACCTTTGCCCTGAATGTTGCCGTCGCAGGCGGCGCGCGCATGGAGAGCGAGGCCCAGTCGGGTTGGTCGCACTTCCTCGAACATCTGGTGTTCAAGGGCGCAGGGGAGATGGGCGCACGCGAGATTGTCGAGCGGATCGAGGCGACCGGCGGGGCTATCAATGCCGCTACCGGCTATGAGCGCACCAGTTTCGATGTGCGGGGTGTGGACGGATCGCTGGGCCTGTCGATGCAGGTGCTGTCCGATCTGGTATTCCGTCCGACGCTGGATCCGGTCGAGATCGAGCGCGAAAAAGATGTGGTGGCGCAGGAAATCGCCGAGGCCTTTGATACGCCCGACGACCATGTTTTTGAAATGGCGCAGGCGACAGCTTTCTTTGACCAGTCGCTGGGGCGGCCCATTCTGGGTTCGGTCGAAAGCCTGAAGCCGGTTACGCGAGAGATGATTTCCGCATGGCGGGCCGCGCTCTATTCGCCGGACCGCATGGTGGTGTCGGTCTCGGGCGGTGTGGACGAGGACGAACTGCTGAAACTGGCCGAGCAATGGTTCGGTTCGGCGGTGGCCACGCCAGCACCCGAAGTCGCCGCAGCCGAGTTTATCGGTGGCGAGGCGCGCATGGCCCGCAAGATCGAACAGGCCAATCTGGTGTTCCAGATGGTCGGACCGGCGGTCCGCTCGGACGATATGCCGGTGGCGCGTCTGTTTACCGAGATACTGGGCGGGGGCATGGCGTCGCGCCTGTTCCAGTCGGCCCGCGAAGAGCGCGGTCTGGCCTATGCCATCGACGCCTATATGGAGCCGTATGACGATATCGGCCTGATCGGCATCTATGCAGGGGCTGCGGCGGATCGTTCGCAGGAACTGGCGCAGGTCTGTGCCGAACAGGTGGTTGCGCTGGCGACCGACGGTCCAAGCGTGTCTGAACTGCAGCGGGCCAAGGCGGTGATGGTCGCCGGACTATGGATGGCCGATGAAAGCGCGGCCAACCGTTCGGCCCGTCATGCCACGCAGGCGCTGGTCTATGGGGCACCGGTGGCGTCGGAAACTCTGGTCGAATCGCTGGAGGCCGTGAGCGCGGACGATATGCGTCGTTTCGGGCAGGCATTGCTGGAAGACGGGCGCACAGCCTCTGCGGTTCTGGGGCCAAAATCGGCGATCAAGGCTGCAAAAGCCTTTGCATCCACAATCAACGCCCACACAACTTGAGTCTGCGCTCTTTCGCGAGGGCATCATAAGGGCGTAAACAGGGATTGATGGCCCTGTTTGACTGGAAATCGGGAAATGACGGGCCGGTCCTGCAGGGACCGGGACTGATCCTGCGTGCGCCGCGCCCGACCGATTATCGCCAGTGGGCCGAACTGCGCGAGGCTTCGCGCGACTATCTGCAACCGTGGGAGCCGGCATGGGGCGAGGATGATCTCGGCCGTCCCGCCTTCAAACGCCGCCTGGCCATCTATGACCGCGAAATGGAACTGGGCACCGCCTATCCATTTTTCATCATGGACAAGGAAACCGACGCGCTGGTCGGTGCCATCACCCTGTCCAATATCCGTCGCGGCGTGGCCGAGACGGGGACGCTGGGATACTGGATCGGTCGTCCCTATGCCGGCGAAGGGCGCGGGACAACCGCCGTCAGGACCATGCTGGCCTTCGCATTCGACAACCTGATGTTGCATCGGGTCGAAGCGGCCTGCGTGCCTTACAACCATGCCTCGAAACGGGTTTTGCAAAAGGCCGGATTTCAGCATGAAGGAACGGCGCGAGCTTATTTGAAAATTAACGGGGTATGGGCAGACCATCTATTGTTTGCCGTTCTGGAGTCCGACCTTGGGGGGCGGGGTCTGCCGGAGTGCACCCTGTGAGGCCGTATTGACCAATCGTACCCGATCAATGGGGGGATCCATGACCGGATCGGGCGCGCGATCGACGCGCTGGGATCCTACTATGGCGCTGGAAGCTCTGGCGGCGGCGGATACGGCCCTGTGGGTGTGGGACCCGTCGCAGGACAGCATCACCTTTAACGGGGCCACGCCGTCTCTGGGGCTGGGGCCGGTGGCACCGGAATGTTCGGCGGCAACCTTTGTGGCTATGACCCTGCCGCAGGATCGGGCGCTGGCCGAGCGTTTCCTCAAACCGCGCGAGGAGGGGGCCGAGATTTCGGTGCGCTTGCGTATGCGTGGCGGCGATATGTGCCTGTGGCGCGGTGTGTGGTTGGAGGACGGTCTGAGGGCCGCCGGTATTGTGACGCTTGAGCGGCACATGGCGGCCACGTCGCGTTGCGGTCTGACCCAGCTTCTGGACCGCCACAGCTTTTTGGGCCGTGTGACCGAAATCCTGAAAGTGCCCGGCGATTACGAGATGGTCATCGCCGATCTGGACCGGCTGAAACGCCTGAACGAAGCCCTTGGGCCCGAGCGGGCCGATCTGGTTTTGTCGACACTGGGCTCGCGACTGTTGGGGGCCTTCCCCGCCGAGGCAGCACCGGCGCGCGTCGGGGAAGACGAGTTTGCTGTATTTGTGTGCCGCGACCGCCAGACGGGCAATGCCACAGCCGAGCGTATGCGCGAGGCGCTGGAGCTGCCCTTGTCGGTGGCGGGCTATGATATCTATCCGACCGTGGCGATCGGGGCGGTGACCGCCGAGGGCGGGCAGGATGCGCCTGCGGCAGGAGAGTTGCTGCGTCGGGCGTCTCTGGCACTGGAGCGGGCCAAGACGGCGGGACGTGGCGGCGTGGCGGCCTATGGCCGTGCTCTGGAAAATGACAGCCTGTCGCGGCTGGCGCTGGAAAGCGAGCTGCGCAACGCCTTCAGCCGTGGCGAGATCGAGCCTTTCTTCCAGCCGATTGTGAACCTGTCGACCGGCGCGGTGGCCGGTTTCGAGGCCTTGGCGCGCTGGCGTCACCCCACACGCGGACTGGTGCCGCCGGACGAGTTCCTGTCACTGGCGCAAGAAATGGGCCTGATGAACGAGCTGGGTCTGGTGATGATGCGTCAGGCCGCACGCCAGCTGGCCGAATGGCTGGCGCGGCATCCGGCGGCGGGCAATCTGTTTTGCAGTGTGAACCTGTCGGTGGGCGAGATCGAGCGCCCGCATCTGGTGGACGATGTCTCCGAGATTATCAGCACGACAGGCCTGCCCAAGGGTGCCCTGAAGCTGGAAGTGACGGAAAGCGACATCATGCGCGATCCGGCCAAGGCGGCCGATATTCTGGCATCGCTGCGCGAGGTCGGCGCGTCGCTGGCGCTGGACGATTTCGGCACCGGCTTCTCGTCGCTGTCCTATCTGGCGCGACTGCCGTTCGATACGCTGAAGATCGACCGTTATTTCGTTCTGACCATGGACAAGGACGAAGGCTCGGCCAAGATCGTACGCTCGATTGTGAACCTCGGGCGTGACCTGTCGCTGGAAGTGGTGGCCGAGGGCGTAGAGAATGCCGGTCTGGCCTATCTGCTGGTCCAGGACGGTTGCCACTATGGTCAGGGCTTTGGCTATGCACCGGCACTGCCTGCACAAGAGGCCGAGGTCTATCTCAATGAATCGCTGGCCGACGGGGCCGCACCGATCAAGGCCCGTAGCTAAGCCGCCCAGCGATCAGGCGGTGCCGCCGTGCGATGACAGGTTGGCGGCGTCCACACCCAGCAGGGCAAGGGCGCGGCTCCATTTGCCGGCATAGTCCTCGTCGAAGATCAGGTCGGCATCGGCATCCAGTGTCAGCCAGATATTCTCGCTGAGTTCTTCTTCCAGCTGTCCCTCGTCCCATCCGGCATAGCCGAGCACCAGGGCCGAGCGGGCCGGTCCGGTGATCTCGCCCATCGCCGCCAGAGCATCGCGCGTGCCGGTAACCGCCATGCCGCCGTGGACGCGCAGGCTGGTCTCGTCGCTGAACCAGTCGTCGGAATGCAGCACAAAGCCGCGTTCAGGCTCTACCGGCCCGCCCAGAAGGACCGGACGGCCCGTGGCCCCGTGATGGCTGACGTTCAGCGATTCCAGCACATAGGCCAGATCAACACCGGGGGCCGGAAGGTCCAGCCGCAGGCCCATGGCGTGGTCGTCATCATGGGTGCAGACCAGAATGACGGCATATTCGAACCGCTCGTCATCGATACCGGGCATGGCAACCAGAAGGCGCCCCGCCAGCGAGGGCCATTCGGCAGAGGACAGGTCGGGGGTGGGGGCTGTGCTCATAACCCTATAGTCGGTTGTGCGAGGGGCGGGCGCAAGGGGCGGGACTGCACAGAATAAACAAAGCGGGGGCGTGTTTTTACGTCATGCGGGCTTGGCGGGGGGGGCGGCTGCACTATGTTCAGGGCGAACCGTTATCCGGATGTGCCGGCTGCGGTGTCTGGAGGAAACCCCATGACCATCAAGACCGGCGAGCGCCTGCCCGAGGCCAACCTGACCCAGATGACGGCCGAAGGGCCGCGTCCGGTTTCGACGCAGGACTTCTTCAAGGGCCGTACCGTGGCTCTGTTTGCTGTTCCGGGTGCCTTTACCCCGACCTGCTCGGCGCGCCACCTGCCGGGCTATAAGGACAATCTGTCGGCCCTGACCGACAAGGGCGTGGATGCCGTGGCCTGCGTGTCGGTGAACGACGCCTTTGTCATGGGCGCATGGGCCGAAGCCAATGGCCTGAACGGCAATGACGACATCGTCATGCTGGCCGACGGCAATGGTGCCTTCACCAAGTCCATCGGTCTGGAGCTGGATGCTTCGGGCTTTGGCATGGGCGTACGCTCGCAGCGTTACTCCATGCTGGTCAAGGACGGCGTGGTCGAGAAGCTGAATGTCGAACAGGGTGGCGAGTTCAAAGTCTCGGCGGCCGAGTTCCTGATCGAACAGCTGTAAGCACAAAGATCTGCCCATATGAAAAGAGCGTCCCGTTCGGGGCGCTCTTTTTGTTTGGGGCATCTTGTTGGGGATCAGGCGGCGTTCTGTGACGCGGCTTGGGTGGCGGCCTGTTGTTCCAGCGTGGTTTGCAGGACGGCGATCAGGCTGGCGGGGGTCAGAGGCTTGGCCAGATAGGCGGTCATGCCCGCCGCCGCACAGGCCAGCTGGTCTTCGGGGGCATTGTCGGCGGTGACAGCGATGACGGGGGTCGAGGCGTTCGGCCCGCCATTCTTGCGCAGACGCCGTGTGGTTTCGCGACCGTCCAGTTCGGGCATGCGCACATCCATAAAGATGACGTCAAAAGCCGAATGGGCGGCGATTTCCAGCGCCGAGCGACCATCGACCGCCATGGAGATATCGCAGTCGAAACCTTGCAGGATCAGCTGGATCGCACGGCGGTTGATCTCGTGGTCATCGACGATGAGAATCCGCAACGGGGCTTCGTCGATATCCTCAAGCTCTTCGGCCTCACCGGAAACGGGGGCCGGAATAAAGGCTGCGGCCGGTTCGGCGACGGTGCGCACGGGTGTGACCGGCAGATCGTCTGGCGCGAGATCGGCGAAGGGCATCGCGACCGGAATATACGGCAGGTTCAGGGCCGCAGGCACAGCCCTGACGGCGCTGGTCTCGGCGGGCACAAGGGTCAGGGCCACGGTGAAGATGCTGCCCTTGTCCGGTTGGCTGCGGGTGGTCAGGCGACCGTCCATCAGGCGCACCAGATCACGGCAGATCGACAGGCCCAGACCCGAACCGCCATACTGGGCGGCAATATCGTTCGAGGTCTGGTCAAACGGGGTGAACAGACGGGCCAGCTGGCTGTCCAGCATGCCGTGGCCGGTGTCCTCGACCTCCAGTGTCAGGGCATGGTTGTCGTCATCGTCCAGCCAGCACCGGCAGCGCAGGGTGATGGCTCCACGCGAGGTAAATTTCAGCGCATTGGACATCAGGTTGTTGAGCACCTGACGCAGGCGGACCTCGTCCCCCAACAGTGCGACGGGCAGGTCTTGCGGGATTTCCAGATGCAGTTTCAGGCCCTTGGCGCGGATCGGATCCTGCCACAGGCGGGCGGTCTGGTTGATCATACGGCGCAGGTCAAAGGCCTGTTCGTTCAGCGTCAGGCGACCGGCATCAATACGCGCCTGATCCAGCAGGTCGTTGAGCAGGCTGTTCATCATCCGGCCAGCATCGCCGATCATGGCCAGTTCCTCGCGGGCTTGCGGCGAGGTCTTGTTCTGCAGCGTCTCGGCCCCCGTCAGGATGGCGGTAATGGGGGTGCGCAGATCATGGGCAATGGTGGACAGGAAGGCGGTGCGGGCAGCGACGGCCGCCTCGGCCTCGGCACGCTTGCACTCGGCCAGAGCATAGGCGGTACGCTGGTCGCGGTCGGACCGGTACAGACGCTGTGCCGCCCCCAGACAGATACCCAGAAACACCAGACAGGCCATGGTCACGGCCACGATCTCGTTGGTGGTGGCCCCCATCTGTTGCAGCATGAACGGTGTAGCCAGAATGGCCACAGCGGTCGGGATGGTGGTGATGATCGTAATACGCAGCGATCCGGCACCGTTGATGATGGACTGGACCATGCCCGCACCCAGATAGATGCAGGCGCACAGGCCACCATAGATGCCCGCCACGAACCATAACGGCAGGACCACCCAGGCAAAGGTGAGGGCCGATGTGAACAGGATGGCGTTGTAGAGGAAGCCTTGCAGGCCGCGCGGACCATACTCGTCAGTGGCACTGGAAATACGGACAACCGTCCGTTCCAGCCCGATGATGAACATGTAGCAGCAGACCCAGGCCAGAATGGTGGTGACGCCGATAATCGGGGCCATGACCACAGCCGAAGCCACCGCTGCCGCTATACGGTGCGTGACTGTCCTGTGGCGTGCAGCCATAGCTGTCGCCCAGCCTGTCGCGTGCGCTTGCGCTGTTTGCACGACCTCGGCCATCTATTTCCCCACGCGCGTTGACGTTTTTTGCCACCTTGGGTGGCGTTATATAGTCGCGATTATGGGGCCCGAGCCCTAATGGACTGTCAACGTAACGTCGATATTGCGTCGTTCAGCGTGTTAAAACCGTCCGCACGCAGACGGGCCAGCAGGTCTTTCTTGATGTCGCCGATCAGGCGCGGACCTTTGAAGACGAGGGCCGAATAGACCTGAACGGCCGATGCCCCCATGCGGATGCGCTCATAGGCCTCGGCGCCACTGTCGATACCGCCGACCGCGATCAGGGGCAGACGGCCCTGTGCGGCCTCGGCAGCGGCGGCCAGCGCACGGCGGGCAAACGGGCGCACCGGCGCACCCGACAGGCCACCTGTCTCACCCTTGAAGGCCGATTTCAGATGGGCAGGGCGTTCCAGTGTGGTGTTGGAAACGATCAGGGCGTCGATCTTGTGGGCGAGCGAGGCCTCGACAATCATGCCGATCTCTTCGCCGACCAGATCGGGGGCGATCTTCAGGAAGACCGGCGCACCATCCGACGGGCGGGCTTCGTTGATGCGGCCCAGAAGATCATCCAGCGCCTCGCGGCCTTGCAGAGCGCGAAGGCCCGGCGTGTTGGGCGAGGAGATATTGATGGTGAAATAGTCGGCCAGACCCGCAAGGCGTTTCAGACCCGCCACATAGTCGGCGGCCTTGTCCTCGGTGTCTTTGTTGGCCCCCAGATTGGCCCCGATCGGTACGCTGCGCGGGCGATCCTTCAGGCGGGCGGCAAACGGTTCCAGGCCGTCATTATTGAAGCCCATACGGTTGATGACGGCTTCGTCCTCGCTCAGGCGGAACAGGCGCGGCTTGGGGTTGCCGGACTGGGCCTTGGGCGTCACCGACCCACATTCGACAGCACCAAACCCCATGCGGGCCAAGCCGTGCAGCGCCTCGCCATTCTTGTCGAGACCGGCGGCCACACCCACAGGATTGGGGAAGGTCAGACCGGCAATGGTGACTTTCAGCGCCGCATCGTCGGCCTTGGGCGCGGGCAGGGGAAACAGGCGCGCGGCATGGATGGCCGCACGGTGGGCGGTCTCCGGATCAAGCTGGCGGAAAAGGGCGGTGCCGAGATTGGTCAGGGACATGGAACGGGCTCAGGAAAGGATCATGGTGCCGTCAGTCGTGACGGACATAGGGGTGGTTTTGACGACAGCCGAGGCGGGCAACGGGCCGTAAATGTGCGGGAAGAGGGCCCCGCCGCGCGATGGCTCCCACACAAGGGTCTCGCCCAGAGGGGCCAGCAAGACCTCGACCAGCATCAGGTCATCGAGGCCTGCATAGTGTTTGGCGGCGGTCTGTTCCAGCTGGTCTTTGGTGGACATGTGGATATAGCCGTCGGCCAGATCGACCGCCGAGCCGTCATAGCGGCCCTCGGCCAGCATCAGGCGCCAGTCGGCAGCAGACAGGATTTTATAGGCCACATCGGGGTGCATGGCGGGTCTTTCGAATGGAAAACGTTAGAGCGCCGACGGGGTCAGCCAGCCCTCGAAGGACGGGCGACCGGCGGCATCGACGCTGAAGATAGCGCAGCTGGCGGTCGGGAAACCGCCCGAGAATTTTTCGAGTACCGAGGCCGAGGCAGCGCCTTCGACCAGATAGTCGACGGCCAGTTGGTGAATGCCGGGATTGTGGGCCAGCACCAGCACGCAACCGACCGTGTCTTCGTTGATCTCGACCTCGGTGCGCAAGGTGCGGGCATCGGCATCATACAGATGCTCGATCACCTGAACTTCGGCAGCCTCGAAGCTGTCCTGCACCTGTGCCCAGGTTTGCTGGGTGCGGGTGGCGGCAGAGACAAGGGCCAGATCGGGCTTGAAACCACGGCCCGCCAGAGCGCGCCCCATGGCGGCAGCCTCGGCGCGTCCGCGTGCGGACAAGGGGCGATCTATATCGCCGCCGCCTTGGGGCGTACGGGCATCGGCCTCTGCGTGGCGCATCAGGATTAGTCGGTGCATGACTGGCCCACATAGAGGGGTTTGCGGGTTTGGGCCAGATCGCTTGTCGTCGCAGGGACGGATAGGGCGGGGCTCTGGGGCGAGGACGTGCGTGTCGAGGCAGGCTTCAGGGCCGGAACGGGAGGGGCGATGACGCTGCGGGCACCGCGTACCTTCGGGCGGGCATAGGTCAGACGACCGGCCTCCATCAGGATCAGACCAGCCGTACCGGGAAATAACAGGCGTCCGACCTGCTCGATACCATCGGAAAAAGGCAGCATGGCCCGCCACGGCGGCACATACAGGGCCTGCGACCATGCTCTTGGTTCAAGGCCGGAACTGCGGATCAGGCCTTCCATCTGGCGGCGCGAAAAGGGGCGGCCATGGCCAAAGGGGGTGGCTTCGTTACGCGCCCACAGCCCGCCACGGGCAGCAGACACGATGATGATGCGGCCCGAGGGGGATAAAAGGCGGCTGGCCTCGTTCAGCACACTTTGCGGATCGTCGGCTTCTTCGAGGGCGTGAACCAGAAGGATGCGATCAAACAGGCCCGCTGCGAACGGCAGGGCACGGTCATCGACCAGCACCGTGCGGTTGCGGCCCGCTGTGACCCACGGCTCGGCGCCCTGACCGCCCGGCATGGCGGCGATCACGCGCCGTGCGCCGGTAAAGGCGTCCAGCCACGGGGTCGCATAGCCGATACCCAGAACATCGCAATTATCTGCAGTGCCCCACGCATCGGTCAGCTGTGCCGCCAGTATGCGTCGCACCAGAGCGCCCTTGGGCTCTCCGTAGAAGGTTCGAAGGTCATCGATACTGCGCCGCATGACTGCACTATAGGATGATGCGGGGGGTATCGGCTAGGATGTCTGTATGACCCTACAAATCCGCCAATTTCCGTGCCTGAACGACAACTATGGCTATCTGGTTCTCGACGAGGACAGCCGGCAGGTTGCCGCGATCGACAGTCCCGATGCGGATGCCATTCTGGCCGAGCTGGACAAGGCGGGCTGGGACCATCTGGATCTGGTGCTGAACACGCACTGGCACCCCGACCATACGGGCGGCAATGAAAAGCTGAAGGCCGAAACGGGATGCCGGATTATCGGTCCCGAAGAGGTGAGGCGCGCCGCACCGCTGGATCAGGTTGTGGGCGACGGCAGCCGTATCTGGCTGGGCGAGACGGCCTTTGATGTGATGGCTGTGCCCGGTCATACGCTGGGCCATGTGGTGTTTCACGCCAAGGCTGATCGTGTGGCCTTTGTCGGCGATGTGATTTTTGCACTGGGCTGCGGGCGTCTGTTTGAAGGCACGCCCGAACAGATGTGGGACAGCCTGTCGCGCATTGCACAGTGGGACGACGAGACGGTGCTGTATTGCGCCCACGAATACACGGCCTCCAATGCCCGCTATGCCCTGTCACTGTCGGACGATGCGGCGCTGAAAGCCCATTGCGACGCGATTTTCGCCAAGCGCGAGCGCGGGGAATGGACGGTGCCGACAACGGTGGGGGTCGAGAAGCGCTTTAACCCGTTCCTGACGGCGGGCGATGCGAAGGCCTTTGCCGAACGCCGCGCAGGCAAGGACAGCTTTGCGGGCTAGGGGCGGGCCCTAGTCTTCGGGGATAATGGCGCGGATGATACGGGCCGAGGACGGACGGCCTGCCACGCCGCGCGACGGGTCCACGACCACACGCAGCTCGCCGCGCTGGTAGGTCACAGCCGAGCGGTTACCCTCGATAATCGTGATGACACGCAGGCGGTCGAGGAAGGGCTTGGCGCTGGGGGATCGGGCAATACGGATCACCGTATCTGTCGCCACGATCAGGGCCTCGACGCACAGGGCCTCGGACTCGTCGCCATAGACATTGATCTGGACCAGACGGCCCACGGCATCGCTGATGAGACCCGAACGGCGCGTCATCAGGTTGAACAACTGGACCGGACCCAGAGCTTGCGGCTCCAGATTGGGGACGGGGCCGCTTTCGGTCGAGACGGGCGAGCCGCCGGGGCTGCGCGAGGAATACAGGGTAATGCCGCCGCTGGCATTGACCCGCAGAACCTGCTCACCCGCATCGTTGCGATAGATGGTGTCCCCGCGCGGGGCCGAGGACGGGCGCAGTACCCATGTCTCGTTCGAGCGGTCAAAGCGCAGCAGAACCTGCGATCCCGATTGGCCCAGAGCAAAGCCCTGTCCGGTGGCGGCGCTATAGCGACCGATGCGCGGTGTGGTGCGTGTGACCGATTGCGAACGGATCTGGCGGCTGTACTCGATCTGGGCGTTGCCGCGTTCCTGACCGGTCAGGACCTGAGCCGAGGCACTACCGGCCCCCATCAGGGCCGCGCACAGGCTCAAGGTTGCCAGTCTCACAGACGCATGGCCCAGCGCGGAGCAGCACACAGCAATAGCGCCCGATGTTTCCACATCGGGGGCTAGCACAGGCGGTTTCTCCACCATTGGCAGGGCCACGCAATTCATAACTTCAATCGTCCGATGAAGGCGCGGCAGATTTTAGGCAGAGTCGGGGTCACCCTACGAGGTATTGTCCGCCATTGAGCGAGAGTGTGCAGCCTGTGACATATCCGGCACGCTCGCCCGACAGCCAGGCCACCATATCGGCGATCTCTTCGCCCTTGCCCAAACGCCCGACCGGAATCTGTCCGACGATGCTCTCCAGAACCTTGGGGTCCATGGCATCGACCATTTCGGTATCGATATAGCCGGGGGCGATACAGTTGACCGTCACACCCTTGCGGGCGTTTTCCAGCGCCAGTGCCTTGGTAAAGCCGATCATACCGGCCTTGGCTGCGGAATAGTTGGTCTGGCCGATCTGGCCCTTCTGGCCGTTGATCGAGGAAATGTTGACGATCCGGCCCCAGTTGCGATCGCGCATGCCGTTGATGACATGGCGGGTCATGTTGAACACAGAGTCCATATTGACGCGGATGACGTCGGACCACTGGTCGGGGTTCATCTTGTGGAAGAAGCCGTCGCGGGTAATGCCCGCATTATTGACCAGCACATCGACAGGGCCAAAGCGGGCCTCGACCTCGGCCACGGCGCGGGCGCAATCGTCGAACGAGCCGACATTGCCTTTGACGACCATGACGCCCAGTTCCTCGGCGGTTTTGCGGGCGGCGTCCTCGTTGCCGGAATATCCGGCGGCGACATTGAAGCCGTCTTCCTTGAGGCGCTGGACAATGGCCTTGCCAATGCCGCGAGTGCCTCCGGTTACCAAAGCGGTGCGCGTCATAACTGCCTCCCCGTTTAGGCATCGCCGCAACAAGCGAACGACGCTGTATCCCAAGGCTTAACGCCTGAGGCCGGAAGGACAAGCGCCAGAAAGACACATCCGGCCTGTTCTATGTTGAACAAGCCGTGATGCGGTTTTCCTAAAGCTTGAAATCAGTAGGCAAAATCGCGGTAAAGACGCGACAGATCGCCGTTCCAGTCGCCGTGATACAGGTTCAGCAGGCGCTCGGCGGGGGTGATGCCGCTATCGGCGATTTCTTCCAGTTCGCCCAGATAGCCGCGCTCGTCGACCATACCGGCCGACAGGCGGTTACGGTTCTTGAGGCCGTCCTTGGCGATGGCCACCATCTCGACGGCGATGTCGCGCACGGAGCGGCCATTGACCTGTGCCTTCAGGCCCAGACGGGTGACGTCGCGGCGCAAACGCTCGTGGTCCTCGATGTCCCAGTCCTTGCACAGGTCCCATGCGGCAGCCAGCGACGGCGCGTCATAGAAGATGCCGGTCCACAGGGCGGGCAGCGCGCAAATGCGGCTCCACGGACCGCCATCGGCACCGCGCATTTCGAGGTATTGCTTCAGGCGCACCTCGGGGAACAGGGTCGTCAGGTGGTCGGCCCAGTCCTTGAGATTGGCGCGGTCGCCGGGAAGGGCATCGACCTTGCCGTCGATAAAGGCGCGGAAGGACTGGCCGGACATATCCTCATAGACATCGCCGCGCTTGGCGAAATACATCGGCACGTCCAGCGCATAATCGACATAGCGTTCGTAACCAAAGCCGTCCTCGAACACGAAGCCCAACATGCCGGTGCGGTCCGGATCGGTATCGGTCCAGACATTGGCGCGTGCCGACAGGAAGCCGCTGGGCTTGCCCTCGATAAAGGGGCTGTTGGCGAACAGGGCCGTGGCGATGGGTTGCAGGGCCAGCGAGGTGCGGAACTTTGCCACCATGTCGGCCTCGGACGAGAAGTCCAGATTGGCCTGAATGGTGGAGGTGCGCAGCATCATGTCGAGGCCCAGCTTGCCCTTGGTGGGCATGTAGGCGCGCATGATATTGTAGCGGCCCTTGGGCATGACCGGCACGTCGGCGCGGGTCCACATGGGATCGAAACCGACACCGAGGAAGCCCAGACCGATTTGGTCGGCCACCTGCTTGACCTCCATCAGGTGACGGCCCGTCTCGTCGCAGATATCGTGCATGGTCAGCAAGGGCGCGCCCGACAGTTCAAACTGTCCACCTGGCTCAAGGCTGATGGAGGCGGTGAAGCCTTCGTCATTCTTGCGTTCAAGGGCGATGACGTTCTCGCCCTCATAGACCGGTGCCCAGCCAAAGCGGGTCAGGCCGTCCAGCATGGCCTTGATGCCGCTTGTCCCCTCATAGGCGGGACGGCGCAGGGAAGAGCGGTCAAAGCCGAATTTTTCATGCTCGGCACCGACGCGCCACTGATCAACGGGCTTTTCGCCACGGCTGATGGTTTCGATCAGCTGATCTCTGGTAAGCGGCGCGTATTCGGCCATGTGTAACCCCTATTGTTGCGGGTTAGATGATGCACGGACAAGCTCTGCACAAGCCCCCGCAAAGGTTCAAAAGCGGATTATCGTTCCCAGTCCCCAACCGCATACTGCCACAGGGTCATGGCGGATATGGCGGCGGTGTCGGCGCGCAGAATACGCGGGCCCAAGGATACGGCAGTGGTAAAGGGCAGGGCGCGCAGTTGCTCGCGCTCTTCGGACGAGAAACCGCCCTCGGGACCGATCAGGATCGACCATGCGCCGCTGCCCACTTTTTGCAGGGCAGGGATGGCCGGATCGCCGCCGGTTTCGTCGCAAAACATCAGCTTGCGACCCTCGGGCCAGTCCTTGAGGATGTCGGCCAGTTTTCTGGATTCATGCACAACCGGAACATCGAGGCGGCCCGTCTGTTCGGCCGCTTCCTCGACAATGGCATCCAGACGGTCAAGGCGGATACGCTCGGCATTGGTGCGCTGGGTGATGGTCAGCTGTACTGACCTTGCGCCCAGCTCGGCGGCCTTTTCGACCACGGTTTCAACGCGGGCTTTTTTGATACCAGCAAGGATCAGTTCGAGGTCGGGACCATAGGTCTGTTCGCGCACCTGTTCGACGCAGCGCAGGATGGCCCCTTTTTTCAGCACCTCGGCCACCTCGGCGCGCCATTCGCCGTCCTTGCCGTTGAACAGCAACAGGTCGTCGCCCTGTTTCAGGCGCATGACCTGCGTCAGATAGCGTGACTGGTCGAGACTGGGCGCAACGGCATGGCCGTCGGCCAGCGGGGCGGTGACATAAAGGCGGATCATCATTCGGGTTTAGCCGAGCAAAAGCCCGCCGTCACGCCATCTCGGTACGGGAATATCAGCTATCGGACGATGTTTGCGGCTCGGGTGCCGGGCGCGCTTCTGGGACCACACGGTCCACGGCCTCGCCGACCTTGTCAGCGGTATTGCCGACCCTTGCAGCAGCATCGGCGACGGCATTGTTACTGACCTGACGGCTCTGGGTCATGGTGAACGCGAAATAGCCGATCACGCCAATAGCGATCAGGGCGATCAGCACGCCGATAAAGCCCATGCCACCACCGCGTTTTTCGGTGACGATTGTGGTGGGGGTTTCGGTTGTGGTGACGTGCTCTACGGTACCGTCGGGATGCTCCACGCGACGTTCGGTAGTCATGGGCTTGCTCCTGTGTTGTGCCTTATCAAAGACGCAGGAGGCTAAGCGGTTCCGGTTTAGCTGAGGCGGTCGCGCTTGGCGGGCCAGACGGGCGGCAGGTCGGTTGCCCCCTGTGCATGGCGCAGTTCGCGCTCTAGCATGCGGCTCATGGCGTCCAGTGGCAGGTCGTTGGGATCATTGCCGAACGGGTCTTCCAGTTCGTCACCCAAGGCATCCAGCCCGAAGAAGGTGTAGGCCACCAGCAGCGACACGGCCATGGTCCACCAACCCAGACTGGGGGCCAGTGCAAACGGCAGCATCAGGCAAAAGGCGTGCGCCGTCCGGTGCAGCAACAGCGCATAGGCAAAGGGCAGGGGGGTGGTCTTGATCCGCTCGCAACCGGCCAGAACATGGCTCATCTCGGTCAGGCGCGTCTCCAGAACGGAATAGCGGATCGGGTCGATCAGGCCGTCTTGCAACAGCTCGCTACACTGGCGTCCAACCTTGTTCAGGGCGGCGTCTGTGGCATGGGGCGCAGGCTGTAGCGCCACCCATCGGGTGATGGCAGCGTCTTCGTCCTGACCGCGCAAACGGGCGGCCAGACCAAAGACAAAACCGCCGACACCGTCCAGCATCGCAGCACGGCGATCTTGCGGCAATAGCGAGGTCTGGCGGATAAAGGAGCGCACCGCGATAATCAGTTCGCCCCACAGTTTGCGCGCCTCCCACCAGCGGTCGTAGCAGGCATTATTGCGGAAGCTCATGAAGATCGACAGCGCCAGCCCGATCAGGGCAAAGGGTGCCGCCGCCAGATGCACCGGCAAATCCGGCCTTGTCCGGTGCAGCAGTATCGCGCCCACCGTAATGGCAGCCGTCAGGCACAGACGGCCGATCACGCGCGGCAGGATAGAGCCGTTAACAGCGAACAGGATTTGCAGCGGGCCGGGGCGGGAGCGAACGATCATGCCGTCCCTCTACCGCCCCGAAATGTCTTTTGTAAGCGCTTGCCTAAAGCGTTCTGGCTTACAGTGTTCTGGCGATCAGCAGCTTCATGATCTCGTTGGTGCCGCCATAGATGCGCTGGACGCGGGCGTCCTTATACAGCTGGGCGATCGGGTATTCGGTCATGTAGCCATAGCCGCCGAACAGCTGGAGCATCTCGTCGATGACCTCGCCCTGAATGTCGGTGACCCAGTATTTGGCCATCGAGGCGGTGGCGGCATCCAGCTTGCCCTGTAGGTGCTGCTCGATGCAGTGGTTCACGAACACGCGCGCGACCGTCAACTTGGTTTTGACCTCGGCCAGTTTGAACTGGGTGTTCTGGAAGTCGATGACCCGCTTGCCGAAGGCCTTGCGTTCCTTGACATAGGCGAGGGTGACTTCCAGACCGCGTTCGGAAGCGGCACAGCCCTGAATGGCGATGTTTAGGCGCTCTTGAGGCAGTTGCTGCATCAGTTGCACAAAGCCCTGACCTTCGGAGCCGCCAATGGCGTTTTCCAGCGGCACCTTCACATCATTGAAGAACAGCTCGGAGGTGTCGTTGGCCTCCATGCCGATCTTGTGCAGATTGCGACCGCGTTCAAATCCTTCGGCACCATCGGTTTCAAGGCAGATCAGGGTCGTACCCTTGGCCCCTTCGGCAGGATCGGTCTTGGCGACGACGATGATGAAATTGGCCATCTGGCCATTGGTGATGAAGGTTTTGGAGCCGTTCAGCACATAGTGGTCGCCGGTCTTGATGGCGGTGGTCTTGATGCCTTGCAGGTCCGAACCCGCGCCCGGTTCGGTCATGGCGATCGCGCCGACCAATTCGCCCGATTGTAGACGCGGCAGCCAGCGGGCTTTTTGCTCTTCGGTGCCGTAGTGCCAGATATAGGGCATGACGATCGCATTGTGCAGCGAGATGCCGAAATGGTCGGCACCCTTCCAGCCCAGTTGCTGCATGATGACGGCCTCGTGGCGATAGTCGCCGCCGAAACCGCCGTCCTCTTCGGGCATGGAGACGCCCAGAAGCCCTGCATCACCCGCTGCATTCCACAGCTCGCGCGGTACCGACGACGCCGCGATCCACTGGGCGAACTTTTCCGGCGGGGCGTGGTCGTCGATCCACTTGCCGACGCTGTCATTGAACAGGACGATGTCTTCGTCCTGCATGAAGGACGGGGTGGGCAGGTTCAGGACGTTCATGGACATTTTCGGGCTTCCTCTTTGTGGGCATTGTCCGCTCTGGCGGCGAACTGATGCGGGGCTGTGTCGGGCAAAAAAAGAGCCTTTCCGTCAGGGAAAGGCTCTTTCGATCAGTCTGGCTTAGAAGGCCGAGGCTTCCATATCCATCAGGACTTCGGCACCGGTCTTCATCTTGGTCAGGTGACCGGCGGCATCTGGCAGGATGCGCTCGATGAAGTAACGGCCCGTCTTCAGCTTGTTGGCATAGAACGGATCGGCATCACCGGCGTCGATCTTGGCTTGGGCAGCCTTGGCCATCTGCGCCCAGATATAGGCATAGGCGGTCAGGCCAAACAGATGCAGGTAGTCGCTGGAGGCAGCACCGGCATTGTCGGGGTTGGCCATGCCGTTCTGCATCAGCCACATCGTGCCTTCTTGCAGCTTGGCCTTGGCGTCGGACAGGCCGTCGACATAGGCCTTGATGGCTTCGTTGCCCGAGTTTTCCGAGACGAAGGCGTCGATATCGCCGAACCACGACATGATGGCGCGGCCACCCTTGGCGGGCAGTTTGCGACCGACGAGGTCTAGCGCCTGAATGCCGTTGGTGCCTTCATAGATCATGGTGATGCGGGCATCGCGCAGATACTGCGAGGCTTGGAAGTGCTCGGTATAGCCCGAGCCGCCATGAACCTGCATGCCCAGCGAGGCGATGTGGAAGCCACGGTCGGTCAGGAAGGCTTTCAGAACCGGCGTGATCAGGCCCATATAGTCGTTGGCCTTTTGGGCTACGGCTTCGTCCTTGGAATGTTGCAGGTCGGCTTGCAGTGCGGTCCACAGGATGAAGGCGCGACCGCCTTCGACATAGGCTTTGGCTTCCATCAGCATACGACGCACGTCCGGATGGACGATGATCGGATCTGCCGGACCTTCGGGGTTCTTCGGACCGGTCAGGGCGCGGCCCTGCAGGCGGTCATTGGCGAACTCGACGGCGTGTTGGTAGGCGGCGTCGCCGATGGCCAGACCTTGCAGGCCGGTGCCGAGGCGGGCCTCGTTCATGACCACGAACATGTTGTTCATGCCACGGCCTTCTTCGCCGATCAGCCAGCCCTTGGCGTCTTCATACTGCATGACGCAGGTGGCGTTGCCGTGGATGCCCATCTTGTGTTCGAGGCCGACGCACTGGACGCCGTTACGCTCGCCGATGGTGCCCGCGTCATCGACGTGGAATTTCGGTACGAGGAACAGGGACAGGCCCTTGATGCCCGGAACCGCGCCTTCGACACGCGCCAGAACGGTGTGGATGATGTTGTCGGCAAAGTCGTGCTCGCCGGCCGAAATCCAGATCTTTTGGCCCGAGATGGCATAGGTGCCGTCGCCGTTCGGAACGGCCTTGGTGCGCACCATACCCAGATCGGTGCCGCACTGCGGCTCGGTCAGGTTCATGGTGCCGGTCCATTCGCCGGTCGCCATCTTGGGCAGCCATTTGGTCTTCAGTTCGTCCGAACCATTGGCTTCGATGCCGTGGAAGGCACCGGCGGTCAGGCCCGGATACATCGAGAAGGCCGCCGACGCCGCAGCGGTGAACTGGCCGATCGCCATCGAAACGATGGAGGGCAGGCCCTGACCACCATATTCGGGGCTGAAGGCGAGGCTGGTCCAGCCGGCTTCGACCATCTGGTGATAGGCTTCTTTCCAGCCCGTGGGGCCGGTGACGACGCCGTTTTCAAGCTTGCAATGCTCGACATCGCCGGTCTTGTTGATCGGGGCGATCACGCCGTCGGCGAATTTGGCGCCTTCTTCGAGGATCGCATCGATCAGATCGCGCGAGACGTCGGCATTGCCGAAATGTTCAGCGTGGGTTTCGACTTGCAGTACGTCGTGCAGGACGAAGGACAGGTCACGGACCGGCGACTTGTAGGCCATGAGTTAAGCTCTCGCTTTAAAGGGCTGGTAGAGATTATCGGGATTGTTGAGACGTTCGCTCAACAGCGAAGCGTAGGCATCCGCTCCGGGCAAAAGGTCCGGTCTGTGTTCGACCAGTGTACGTTCCATCCAGGCACAGGCTTCTTCGGCCGTTTCGATGGCGCCTTGAATGTCTTCGAGTTGTTGTTTCAGGGCGTCCACACGGGCGCGGTGACGCGGCAGGGCAATCGCCATCTGGTGGACATTGTGTTCCTTGCGGTCATAGAGATCCATCATCTCCTGGATTTCCTGCAAGGTGAAACCGATGCGTCTTCCGCGCATGATCAGCTTCAGGCGCGCACGGTCACGCGCGGTATAGACCCGCGTCTGGCCCTTGCGCGTAGGCGTCAACAGTCCCTTGTCCTCGTAGAAACGAAGCGCACGGGCCGTCGCGCCAAACTCGCGGCAAAGCTGCCGGATCGAATAGGTGCGGAGATCGTCTGCATTAGCCATGCGGCTAGATAACTTTACGTTGGCGTAAAGCGCAAGAGCTTTACGCGCGCGTAAACGTAAGCTTTGTGTGAGGGGCAGCCCGCAATCGACGAGTACGACGTACTCTCGAGGATGTCATGTGCTGCAGAATATTGAACGTCATTACGCAAAACGGTATAAACTTAATCTGTAATTTGATTAATGCGTAATGAGGGTGGGTTTTTGTCTCCTATTGCACTGGTTACAGGCGGCACCAAGGGGTTGGGGCTGGTCACGGCACAGCGCCTGTTGGCGGACGGCTATCGGGTGTTTGTCTGTGGACGCAATGATCCGGGCGATCTGGGCGCGCTGGAGTTTATCCGTTGCGATGTGCGCGATCCGCAGGATGTGGCGGCCATGGTGGCGGATATCCGTGCCAAGGCGGGTCCGGTGCGTGTCTTGGTCAATAATGCCGGTGGTTCGCCGCCCAGCGATGCGGCCACGGCCTCACCGCGCTTTGCTGAAAAGATCGTCGGCCTGAACCTGATGGCCCCGTTATGGCTGTCTCAGGCGGTCCATGCCGATATGGCCGAGCATGGTGGCAGCATCATCAATATTTCCAGCGTTTCGGCCCTGCGTCCGTCACCGGGCACCTCGGTCTATGCGGCGGCCAAGGGCGGCTTGCTGGCCCTGACGCGCAGTCTGGCCAATGAATGGGGGCCGAATATCCGCGTTAATGCGGTGGTGGTCGGCTATATCGAAACCGAACAGACCGAGACGACCTATGGCACCGATGAGGCCCAGTCGGGCATCAGCCGCAATATCGGTCTTAAACGTCTGGGGCGTAGCGCCGAGATCGCCGATGCGGTGGCCTATCTGGCGTCGGATGCGGCTTCCTATGTTTCGGGTGCCGTGCTGGAGGTTCATGGCGGGGGCGAGCGTCCGGCCTTCCTCGATGTGCTGGAACAGGCGGGCCAGCTTTAAAGAGATTGCGCAGGCTGCTGGCTGAGGGGCTGTAGCCTGTGCATCGGGGGGCCGTTGTCTCCTGACGGACCTCCACCTTAATTAAAAAAGGCCCGCCATTGGCGGGCCTTTTCTTTTCGGGGGTTCGTCGATCAAGCGACCTCGAAGAGACCGGCGGCACCCATGCCACCGGCGACACACATGGAAACGATGACATATTTGACGCCGCGGCGCTTGCCCTCGATGAGGGCGTGGCCGACGAGGCGCGAGCCGGTCATGCCGAAGGGGTGGCCGATGGCGATGCCGCCGCCGTTGACGTTGAGGATGGCGGGGTCGATGTCGAGGTGGCGCTGGCAGTAGAGCGCCTGCGAGGCGAAGGCCTCGTTGATCTCGAACAGGCCGATATCGCTCATCTTCAGGCCTGCGCGCTTCAGCAGTTTGGGGATGGCGAAGACGGGACCGATGCCCATTTCCTCGGCCTTGCAGGCGGCGACCTGGAAGCCGCGATAGATGCCCAGAACCGGCAGGTTCTCGGACTGGGCGGTCTTCAGATCCATGATGACCTGAGCCGAGGCTCCGTCCGATAACTGGCTGGCATTACCGGCGGTGACGTGACGGCCTTCCTTGATGACCAGACCGTCCTTGAAGACGGGCTTCAGGCCCGCCAGTGCTTCATAAGTCGTGCCCGCACGGATGCCTTCGTCAGCCGACAGCGTGACCTCTTCCTCGCCGATCTCTTCGCCGGTCTTGGCAAACAGGGTCTTGGTGGTGGTCAGCGGCACGATCTCGTCATTGAACAGACCCAAGCCTTGAGCGGCGGCGGCACGCTGCTGGCTCTGGGCGGCAAAATGGTCCTGGTCTTCGCGGCTGACGCCATAACGATCGGCCACCAGTTCTGCGGTTTCGATCATGGCCATATAGGCGTGCGGGTCATGCTCCAGCACCCGCGTTGAGCGGTTGCGATAGGTGGGCATGTGCTTGTTCAGCGTCAGCGAGATGCTCTCCATCCCGCCTGCGACCGCCGCGTCGATCTCGTCGGTCATGATGCCGCGTGCGGCCAGCGCAATGGCGTTCAGGCCCGACGAGCATTTGCGGTCCAGCGTAAAGCCCGACACGGTTTCATCGGGCAGGCGCGAGGCATGCACGCTGAGACGACCAAGGTTATAGCTCTGGGTGCCCCAGTGGTTGCCGACGCCGAGGTAAACATCGTCGATACGGGCCGGATCAACGCCGGCGCGTTCCAGCGCGGCATCGATCACATGGGCCGACAGGACAGGG
>NZ_JAVXCU010000014.1:0-3247 GCF_036659295.1 Brevundimonas sp.
AACGTCGTGCCGCGATCCGTGCTTATCTAAAAGCACGACCAGACGAACGGCTATGACTTACACAACACATTCGCAACAATATTATTTCATAAATCAGCAATAGATATCGACGATTTCTTTATTTAACCATCATTATTGGAATAATTACCCATTAATATCGCCAAATATCACACATCGTTCCTAACATTACAGAACCGTAAGGAATTTATCTCCTGATTGCGCATAAGGCGAAATACACGGATAGCGACGCTATACCGCCCCCGATCCGCCCAAAACGCCCCTCCAGCCTCCCACGCACCCGCCAGCCCCTAGCGCCCCGCGACCCTATGCACTACCTGTGTGTTCATGGCCCGTTCCCCCTCTAAGTCGTCCGCAAAGTCCCCCAAGCCGGTCCACACCCCGACCGGCACCATCGGCGTCTCCGAGGCGGGCATCCCCTTCATCCACGACACACCGGCCCCCGGCCCACTCACCGGCCCGCGCCTCGTCCCCGAGATCGCCCCCGGCACCCCCGAAGGCTGGCAGCCCCACAGGCCCGAACGCGGCGGCAGCAAACTCTCCAAACCCTTCCGCCTGGAGACCCCCTACTCCCCCGCCGGTGACCAGCCCCAAGCCATCGCCGAGCTTGTCCAGCAAGCCACCGAGGGCGAGCAAAATCAGGTCCTGCTGGGCGTCACCGGCTCGGGCAAGACCTTCACCATGGCCAAGGTCATCGAGCAGACCCAGCGCCCCGCCCTGATCCTCGCCCACAACAAGACCCTCGCCGCCCAGCTCTATTCCGAGTTCAAGGCCTTCTTCCCGGACAATGCGGTCGAGTATTTCGTCTCCTACTACGACTACTACCAGCCCGAAGCCTACGTCCCGCGCACCGACACCTATATCGAGAAAGACAGCTCCATTAACGAGCAGATCGACCGGATGCGCCACGCCGCCACCCGCGCGATCCTCGAGCGCGACGACGTCATCGTAGTGGCCTCCGTCTCCTGCATCTACGGTATCGGCTCGGTCGAGACCTACACCGCCATGACCTTCAGCCTAAAGGTCGGCGACACCATCGACGAAGCCAAGCTGCGCGCCGACCTCATCGCCCTGCAGTACAAGCGCAACGACATCCACTTCGAGCGCGGCATGTTCCGCAAGCGCGGCGACACCCTCGAAATCTTCCCCGTCCACTTGGAAGACCGCGCCTGGCGCATCTCCCTCTTCGGCGACGAGATCGAATCCATCGAGGAGTTCGACCCCCTCACCGGCAAGAAGACCAACGCGCTGGAACAGGTCACCGTCTACGCCGCCAGCCACTACGTCACCCCGCGCCCGACCCTCAACCAGGCCATCAACGGCATCAAGGCCGAGCTTGCGGAAACGCTCGACTGGATGAACGAAAACGGCAAGCTGCTGGAGGCCCAGCGCCTTGAACAGCGCACCCGCTTCGATCTGGAAATGATGGAGGCCACCGGCTCCTGCGCGGGCATCGAGAACTACAGCCGCTGGCTCACAGGCCGCGCCCCGGGCGAGCCCCCGCCCACCTTCTTCGAATACATCCCCGACAACGCCCTGCTGTTCGTCGACGAAAGCCACGTCACCATCGGCCAGATCGGCGCCATGTTCAAAGGCGACTACAGCCGCAAATCCACGCTGGCCGAGTACGGCTTCCGCCTACCCTCCGCCATCGACAACCGCCCGCTCAAGTTTGAAGAGTGGGACGCCATGCGGCCCCAGTCGATCTTCGTCTCGGCCACCCCCGCCGCGTGGGAACTGGAAAAGGCCGGCGGCATCTTCGTCGAGCAGGTCATCCGCCCCACCGGCCTGATCGACCCGCCTGTCGAAATCCGCCCCGTCACCGGCGAGACCCGCAATCAGGTCGATGATGTCATTGACGAGGTCAAGGCCACGGCCCGCGCGGGCTACCGCTCCCTCGTCACCACCCTCACCAAAAAGATGGCCGAGGACCTGACCGAGTACATGCACGAGCAGGGCGTGCGCGTCCGCTACATGCACTCCGACATTGATACCTTGGAACGCATCGAAATCCTGCGCGACCTGCGCTTGGGCAGCTTCGACTGCCTCATCGGCATCAACCTGCTGCGCGAAGGCCTCGACATCCCAGAGTGCGGCCTCGTCGCCATCCTCGATGCCGATAAGGAAGGTTTCCTGCGCTCGGAAACCTCCCTCATCCAGACCATCGGCCGCGCCGCGCGTAACGTCGATGGCCGCGTCATCCTCTATGCCGACCGCATGACCGGCTCGATGGAACGCGCCATCTCCGAAACCAACCGCCGCCGCGAGAAACAACAGGCCTATAACGAGGCCCACGGCATCACCCCCGCCACGGTCAAGCGCGACATCAAGGAGATCATGGACTCCCCCTACGAGTCCCGCGACATCGACCGCTTCACCAATCCGGGCGTGAAGGAAGAAACCAAGCCCTTCACCGGCTCCAACTTCCAGGCCGCCCTCAAGGATCTGGAAACCCGCATGCGCGACGCCGCCGCCAACCTCGAATTCGAGGAAGCGGCAAGGCTCCGCGACGAGATCAAGCGTATGAAGCTGCTTGATCTCGAGTTCGCCAACGAGGCGCTGACTGCGGTCGGTGAAGAGGTGGACCGGTCAGCGCCGAAGCGTTGGCGGAAGGAAGCGGCGATTGAAAAGGCGGAGGCGTTTAGGAAGGGGCGTTAGGGACAAAAACGCGAAACTTGCCCTTAAAGCCCGTTATGATAACCATTGCTTTTTTAAACAGAAATTACGGGAACGTCGTGGACTTGGAAGAATTTCACAACCACATTTCCAGTACAAGCTCTACAGAAGAGCTATTAGATTTTTGCAGGAAGAAAAGCCTTCACGGTATTCCTCATGTTTTTAAAAATAACGAAGATGATTTTTACAACTTTAGAAGAAGAATAGCTAATAAGTTCGAAGTCAACTTCCACGATGTATTTATCGTTGGATCGGCAAACTTAGGATTTAGCCCTCACAAAGGAACTGAATTTAGCTTAGACTCCGATATAGATGTGGCAATCGTGTCTAACGCACTATTCGATAGAATTATGCTAGATATTAGACAGTATCAAATGGAACTTCGAAGAAACAGACGCACAGTATCAGAAAGAGAGCTTAAAAGTTATCATAGATTTTTAGAATATTCAGCAATTGGCTGGATACGTCCAGATTTATTACCTTTGTCATTTAAGATTAGTGAGATTAAAAATGACTGGTTCGACTTTTTTAACTCAATTTCTTCCGGAAGTAG